>CAIKXA010000076.1 GCA_903831295.1 uncultured bacterium
CGCCTCTTTGGAATCAACCCACAAGCGATATCCAAACTCGCCAATGCGCTCGTGATATTTGCGCTCCATGCCGGTGAATATGGCCGCGCCAATCCACATCATGACTGTGCTTTCTGGCGGCAACACCACGCCAAGACCAATACCCACGGCCGACAATGGAAAGCGACCCTTGCGCGCGATACGAATAATTTCAAGCACCAACGCAAGCAACACGCCCGCAAGCATGGCCCACGCCGCCGACACCGGCAGCACGCCCCACAACTTTGCGATTCCGTCGGGACCAGTTTGCACAACGCTGACCATGGTGCTGCTTTTACCCATGCCTTCGATCACTTTGCTAATGGCCGCCCACTGAATCGCGCCGGGCACGGCCCACGCTTCGGTGATGGTGCTTTCAATTGTCGCGTCGCTGCCTGGCTTCCATTTATTAAGGAACAAAAGATAAAACAGCGGAGTGCTTGCAAGCGCGCCCGCCACAATTCCAATGCAATGTCCCCACGCTTGTTGGCGCGGCTTGGCGCCAAGCATGTAGCCGGGCTTGATGTCCATCAATAAATTGCTGGCATTGCTTGCCACTTCCGTTGTCACGCCCGCGGTCATTAAATTGGTCGCGGGGTTGGTGGGTTGCAGAGAACCAAATGTGAACTGCGTGATCTTGCTCAAACTACCGGTGGGTGTTGTGCTGGTGAGCGCGGTCGCGTTGGCCGCGATCAGCGTCAACACAAGAATCATTGGAATGGAAAGCGCGCCGAGCCACGGATTCACATCAAACCAAATCCAATTCAGCCAAATAATCGCGGCGCTGAAAATAGGAATGCCAATAAAGCTCCACTTGAGCGGCAATTCAATGTGCGCTACGCAATCGTGGTTGGCGGCCTTGCGCTTGAAGATGCCGGTGAACGCGGAGATGATCATTTTTGGTTTTGCAAAAAGGCTCACCATGCTGGCGGTCACCATCATGGACACGCCCCACCACAAGCACCAACTGTTGGTCAAGTGCGGCCGACCAAAAATTGCGGCGGCCATGTCGTAGGTTCCATCAGCTTGGACAATCTTGGACCAATTCTTGGGAACAATTTCGCCGGCGCGGATCATGAGCGGAGCCAACACAAGAAAGTTGGCCGCCATGCCCACCAACAAACTGTTGGCGATGCGCATTCCCATGAGTCCGCCCGCTCCAATCATGGACAAGTCAAAGGCAACGGTGACGCCAAGTTGCTCAAAGGTTGCTCCGAGAGATTTGGGAAGCGGAACTTTTCCCGCGTGCGCAAGTTTGTAGTACCACTCATCAAGGCGCTCAGGAATTTTCCACAGCGAATCCTTGGCCTTTGATGTTCCAAGCAAGCGAATTTGCAGCATGGCCATGTAGCCCCCCGCAACAAGAAGTTGCAACGCCGCGCCAATGCCCGCGGCCCATGCCAGCGCTTTGGCTTTGAACAATCCAGAGTCCACGCCGCCACTCGTTTCTGAAGCGGGCTTCTCAATGGGCATCTCGTTAATCATGTGCAACGTTCCACCGCGCGGCGCATGCGGATACAGCGAGTCCAGCACAACGGCGGCGGCGCGACCTTCAGGAAATGGTTGCTGCTCATCGTTGATAAAGCGGCGCTTCATTGGAAACGCAACTAGCACACCAAGAATGCTGGCAAGAACATTCCACAACAACATCTGGTGCCACTGCATGGGCTTGTTGGTGATGAACATGTACGCCATCAGCGCGGAGATCAGCGGGCCAGTCATGTAACCGGCCGCGGTGGCGATGCTTTGCACCGCATTGTTCTCTAGAATGGTGAGGTCCTTGGCAAGTTGCAGGCGCGACATGGCGCGGAACATTACAAAACTTAGAATAACGCTGGTCACGCCAACGCCAAGAGTCCAACCAGTTTTGGCGCCAATGTAAAGATTGGTGGCGCTTAAAACACCGCCAAGAAAAAATCCAGTGAGAGCGGAGCGCAGCGTGAGTTGCGCCATGTTGCCGCGGTACACATTCTCCAGCCACCATCGATCTTTTTGCTCACGCGTCCAGGTGCGAACTTGCTCATCGGAGAGATGTTCTATTGCCATGTTGGCAAGATAGCCCGCGATGGGAAATGTTTCAGGCGAGCACTGGCCGATGTATTAAGTGGCATCACCAAACAATGTCAGCAAGCGTCCAAGATCAGCCGCATCAGTTACACCATTGCGATCTAGATCCGTGGGGCAATCGCTTAGATTTTGACATTCTCCCAAATTCGTCAGCATCGTTCCTAGATCACCGCTATTGATAAATCCATCACTATCGAAATCACCATTGCGCTGTTGCGTGCCGTTGATGGTGAAAGAAACATCGCTTTGATCAGAGCCGGTTATGCCCGAACTGTCTCGAGCCAACACTCGAATGCGCGCGTTGGTGCTATACACGTCGGGAACACTCCATGTGTACGTGCCGTCATTTGCCTCGCTGGCCGCCACCGTGGAAAAGTTGGCGCCGTCATCAAGTGACAACTGAATGTCCACCGACGTGATGTCGCGCACGTGATCGCTGATCCAATTCACACTGACCAAACTTGCGGGAGTGAGTTGCTGAGCAATGTTTGGACTTTGCACATAGACAACCGGATTGTTGCCGCCAGTGTGCTTGGGGTAATGCATGACAATGCAATGCATGGCGCCAGCCGCGCTGATGATGTTCTGACATGCAATTGGCACCACGGTCTTGCCCGGCAACGCCGCCTGCCACGCGGCCACCGCCTGTGCGTTGTAGGGAGACACGGTGGTGTTGGTGTAACTTGGAATCAAAACCAAATCATTGCAGATCACAGAATTCACATAGGTGTAATGCACGCCGCTAATCAAACGCGCGGGTACTCGATACACGGTGTAGCCCCTGCTTTGCATGTCAACAGC
>CAIKXA010000077.1 GCA_903831295.1 uncultured bacterium
AAGAATTTCATGAAGATTGTCTCGCTGGCAACGGAGGTGGTGTAATGCCGAAGCATGTACGTAAAGGTGACATGGTCATGGTGCGCGCTGGTAATCAGCGTGGAACCGTCGCCGAAATTCTGGCCGTTCTTCCCGATGAAGATCGAGTGATCGTGAAGGGTGTCAACATCCGCACGCATCACTTGAAGAAGTCGCAGACTCGTCCACAAGGTGGAATTTTGAAGCAAGAGGCTCCAATTCATATGTCCAATGTCAGTCCAGTTGTGGATGGCAAGCCGACACGCGTTCGCTTTGAAACCAAACCCGATGGCAGCAAGACTCGCGTCGCGGTGAAGGGTGGCAAAGAACTGCACACGTTGCGCGCGGCCTCCAAGACATCATCTAAAAAGAAGTAATTCACAGTAATTCGTAAGAAAAGAGAACACAATGGCCGCAGTAAAAACAATTCGTCTACAAAAGATCTTCCAGGAAGAAGTGGTTCCGAAAGTGATGCAGGAGTTCAAACTCAAGAACAAGCATCAGGTTCCAAAGCTCTCCAAGATCATCGTCTCCACAGGCGTGGGCAAGCGACTTGAGAATCAAAAGCTCAAGCCTGAATTGCGCGACACCGTGGTCGACACCTATCGCAAGATCACAGGTCAGCAACCCATCATGATCAAGGCCAAGAAGGCCGTGTCCAATTTCAAAGTTCGCGAAGGCTCGCCCAGCGCGTTCATGGTCACCATCCGTCGCGACCGCATGTGGGGTTTCTTGGATCGATTGATCAACCTCGCCATTCCGCGTATCAAGGATTTTCGCGGCGTGAACGACAAGAGTTTCGACGGCGGAGGCAGTTGGGCCATGGGTCTTTCCGAGCAAGCCGTGTGGCCGGAAATCAACATGGCCAATGTCAACCACAACATTGGTATGCACATTAATTTGGTGTTTGAAAATAGCACGCCAGCCATGAGTCGCTTTATGTTGAGCGAACTTGGAATGCCGTTCGCGCGCCCTGAAGTGTCCAACAAGAAAGCCTGATCAAAGGAAATTCAATGGCAAGTAAAGCAGTCTTTGTAAAAATGAAGAAGAAGCCGAAGTTCAGCACCCGCAAGATGAGCCGTTGCGAAATCACCGGCCGCGCTCGCAGCGTGTATCGCAAGTTCCGTGTGTGTCGTCACATGTTGCGCGAACTCGCATTGCAAGGCATGGTGCCTGGTATGCGTAAGGCGTCTTGGTAAGCCAGAACAATTTAAGGAATCAATATGCCATTACACGATCTCACCGCTGACATGCTCACCCGCATTCGAAACGCAGTTTCGATTCATGCGAAGCAAGTCATGGTCTTGGACAACAAACTGAATTGTGGCGTCGCCAAAGTGCTGCAAGAAGAAGGATTTATTCGCGGATTTGAGCGCATTCCGGACAACCGGGGCGGCTTGATTCGCGTGGATCTGAAATATTCACCAACTGGTGAGAGCGCGATCAACGCAATCGATCGCGTCTCCAAAACCGGTCGTCGCGTGTATTCAGGAACGGACGCGTTGCCAAAGCCACAACAAGGTTTGGGCATCGCCATTGTCAGCACAAGTTCTGGCGTGATGAGCGATCGTCGCTGTCGCGAGAGCAAAGTCGGTGGCGAAGTGGTCGCTGTTGTCTGCTAAAAAAATTACTACTTAAGAATTCAAGCTACAGAATCAAGGAGTCGTCATGAGTCGCATCGGAAGAAAATTAATATCTGTGCCAGCCGGCGTGAAGGTGCAAATCAATGCGTCAACGCGCGTCATTGATTTCCAAGGTCCCAAGGGCAAGCTCTCAATGACGCATCGCCCCGAAGTGAAGGTGACCTACAACGACACCGACAAGTCGATTCTTTGCGAGGTTCCTGAAGATCAAATTGAACTTGGAAACAACAACGCATTTTGGGGCACCACGCGTTCCGTAATCAACGGAATGGTTGAAGGTGTTCTGAAGGGTTACGAGAAGAAGTTGGAGATTGTTGGTGTTGGTTGGGGAGCCAAAGTGCAAGGCAAGAAGCTTGTGCTTGCGATTGGTTTCGCAAACGCAATTGAAGTTGCAATTCCCGCCAATCTCAACGTGGTCATCAACGGAACTCTGATCGAAGTCTCTGGTCCAAACAAGCAAACCGTTGGCGCGTTCGCCAGCGATGTTCGCGCCTGCCGCAAGCCTGAGCCATATAACGGCAAGGGAATCAAGTACACCGACGAAGTGATCCAGCGCAAGCAGGGCAAGGCGTTTGGTAGTTAATCAATAAAAGGAATTACAAACATGGCATCCGCAACACTATTGAAATTAAAGCGCCGCACTCGTCGAAAGATGGGCCTGCGCAAGCGCATCATTGGCACCACCGAGCGACCACGCATGAGCGTGTTCCGTTCGCTCAAGCACATTTATGTGCAGGTGATCGATGATTCAACCGGCCGCACACTTGTGGCCGCAAGCGATCGTGAAAAGTCTCCAACCGCCACCAAGGGCAAAGTGACTTCAGCGAAAAACATTGGAAAAACCGTGGCCGAACGAGCCGCCAAAGCTGGCGTGACCAAGGTGGTCTTTGATCGCAACGGATACCTCTTTCACGGCCGCGTCAAGGCGCTTGCCGAAGGCGCCCGCGAGGGCGGCTTGCAGTTCTGATTTCAATAGGAATTAATTATGAGCGGATTCAACAACGATTCTCGAGATGCTGACACCACAACAGTGGGCGTCTATCGAACCAGCACAACAGTGGCCGGTGGCCGTCGATTTTCTTTCGCGGCAATGGTGGTCTCTGGTGATCGCCAAGGCGGCGTGGGTGTTGGTTACGCCAAGAGCACGCAAGTTCCATCCGCCGTTGAAAAAGCGGAGAAGGAAAGCCGTCGCAAGCAAAAGAAGTTCAACATGCAGGGCCGCACAATTCCCCACATGGTTGAAGGTCGTTACGGCGCAAGCAAGGTTCGCCTTGTTCCAGCCGCTCCAGGAACTGGCGTTATCGCCGGCGCCTCGGTGCGATCCATCTTGGACATGATCGGCGTGCAAGATTGCTTGACCAAATGTTTCGGCAGCAGCAATCCAAAGAATCTCATCAAGGCCACCATGATCGCGTTGGGCAAGTTGCGCACGCGTGAAATGGTCGAGGCGCTTCGTGGAATCACACTCAGCAACACTGAAGTGGAGGACGCAATCACTCGTGGTAGCGCCGCTATTCCAGTGGCTCGCGGCGCGCAAAAAGCGCAGGGTCCAGTCAACACTGTTGGCGACGAGCGTCGCAATAGTCGTGGCGGTGGCCGTGGTGGTAGTGGTGGCGGTCGCGGTGGAAGCGGCGGCGGTCGTGGTGGTAGTGGCGGTGGTCGCGGTCGTGCACCTGATGCCGGCGCACCTTTAGCTGGTGATCCACCACCAGCGCAGGCGTAATGGCTGCGTTGGAGTAAGTGTTTATTCGTGTATTGAACTTTGATTGCAATTTGGATTTGAATTTAAGAACAGAAGGAATTTCATCATGATGATTCAAGACATCACCGCAAAGGTTGGCGCTCACAAGAAGCGAATGCGCGTTGGTCGCGGCGAAGGCAGCGGCAAGGGCGGCACCAGCGGTCGCGGACATAACGGTGCGAAGAGCCGTGCAGGTTGGACCAGTCGTCCCGGTTACCTCGGCGGTTCAACGCCAATCGCTCGTCGCTTTCCTAAGCGCGGTTTCTCCAACACGGGCTTCCGCTCGTTGTTCTGTGAAATCAACGTTCAGGATTTGGACAAGCACTTTGAAAACGGCGCCACTGTGGATGCCACGGCTTTAGCCGCTAAGCGTTTGATTCGTGATGACAAGTTGCCATTGAAGGTGCTTGGTCACGGCGAAATCACCAAGAAATTGACCGTCAACGCAGCGAAGTTCAGCGCCACGGCCAAGACCAAAATTGAGAAAGCAGGCGGAACCGCGGCAACTGCCGCGTAATCGCCAATTCATTTCGTGATTCAAGCTTTCATCAACATCTTTCGTGTCGCAGAATTGCGAAACCGCGTGCTCTTTACATTAGGCATGTTGGTTATTTATCGCATTGGTTTCTGGATTCCACTTGTGGGAGTTGATCAAAGCCAACTTGCGCAAGCGGCTTCAAAGGCCAGCGAAAACGCCACGGGTTTCGGGCGCATCGCGCAATTTGCCAGCATCTTCTCCGGCGGAAGTTTGCAACAAAGCACCATCTTTGGTTTGGGAATCATGCCGTACATCACGGCCAGCATTATCTTTCAGTTGCTGCAAAGCGTGGTGCCGGCGCTCGCTGACTTGAAAAAAGAAGGCAGCAGTGGCCAACAAAAAATCGCCGAGTGGACCCGTTACGCCGCGGTTGGCTTGTGCGTGTTCCAAGGTTGGATGTGGCTGAGTTACTTGCGCCAAACAAATCTCGTGCAACCAAACTTTGATTCGGGCGCGAACTTGATCGTGTTCTACGTCGCGGGTTTCTCCGCGCTCACCGCTGGAAGTTTGTTCCTGATGTGGCTGGGCGAGCAAATTGACAAATACGGAATCGGCAACGGCGTCAGCATTATTTTGACTGCAGGAATTCTGGCGCGCATGCCAGCCGCAGTGGGTTGGGTTGTTGAGAATTTTGATCCGCGCCAAAGCAGCGACGCCGAAGGCAAAGTGGGTCTGGTTGGCGTGCTCTTGCTCGCGGGCGGATTCATCCTTGTCACCGCCGGCGCAATTGTGATCACTGTTGCACAGCGACGCATTCCAATTCAACAAGCCAAGCACACCACTGGTCGCCAAATGTACGGCGGTCAGAAAACATATTTGCCGCTGCGTCTGAATCATGCGGGCGTGATGCCAATCATCTTCGCATCCAGTTTGATGGTGTTTCCTTCCGCGATCTTCGGATGGCTTTCCACCCGCTCGCAAGCTGAGGGTTCAACCGGAGTCATCTCTTGGATTTCAAATTTCTTGTCTGAAAATTTCCAGCACGGCGCGTATCCATATGTTGTCACTGAAATCGCACTGATTTATTTCTTTAGTTACTTCTGGACCACGGTGCAATTCAGCCCAGATGAAATGTCCAAGCAACTGCGCGACCACGGCTCAATGGTTCCTGGCATTCGCCCTGGACCTTGGACCAGCGAATATCTAGAGCGCACCATGGAGCGAATTACCTACGTTGGTGCGGGTTTCTTGGCGGTCATCGCCATTATTCCAACGCTTGTCACACAACAATTGGGCATTCCATTCAATGTCAGCCAATTCTTGGGCGGCACAGGATTATTAATTGTGGTGAGCGTGGGGCTTGATTTGGTACAGCGTATTGAGGCAAACTTGGTGATGCGCAACTACTCGGGGTTCCTGTCCAAAGGCAGCGACTCCAAAGGTCCGCGCATTAGGAGTTCTCGATCATGACCACTGCTTTGAAATCACAACAGCAATTCACAACGACCAAGCCAGCGTGGTGGTCGAAACTTGTGGCTGGAACAGTTGCGGTGCGTCCAAATGATGACGCGCGCGATCTGCGACCAAATCGTCGCGCCACAAGTGAAACGCGCACCGCGCAAGAAATTCAACACATGGCGGAGGCGGGTCGCATTGCGGCCATTGCATTGCGCGCGGCATCCGTGGCTTGCGTGGCTGGAACTTCCACCGCAAGTTTGGATTGCGTGATTGCCGGCGTAATTGCCGCCAACCGCGCCAACGCCGCGTTTGTTGGATACGGCAAGTCCGACACTCGCGATGCGTTTCCAGCAAGTTCTTGCATTAGCGTGAACGATGAAGTGGTGCACGGCATTCCAAGTAGTCGCGTGATTCGCGACGGCGATGTTGTGAAGATTGATTGCGGCGTGCGCTACCGTGAGTGGTGCGCCGACGCCGCCGTGACAGTGTGTGTGGGAAATGTTTCTCCAGAAATTCGCGCCATGGTTGAGCACACGCAAGCCATGTTGCAAGAAGCGATTGATTTGGTGCAGCCTGGCGTGCGCTGGAGCACCATTGCTGAACGCCTGCAAAGCATGGCAATTGAAGCCAAATTTGGCGTTGTCACAGATCTCATGGGCCACGGAATTGGACGCACACTTCATGAATGGCCCGAGGCGCCGAACAGCGTCAGCCGTTCATTGCTGGAGCGCCGCGACTTCACGCTTCTTCCCGGCATGACCATCGCCATTGAGCCAATGTTGACCATGAACGATGGTTCAGTTTCCGCCACCGACCGCGATGGACATTTGCTAGGCGTGGCAACACGAATTCTTGCGGACAACTGGACGGTCGTCACCGCCAGCGGTCTTGCATCAGCGCATTTTGAACACACGATTGTGGTCACCAACACCGGTGCCCGCGTTCTCACGGCCGTTCCGGCGAACGCGATCTTAGAAGGCTCCAACTAAATGGCCAAAGATGACAAGATCACACTCGACGCCGAAGTCACAGAAGCTCTGCCAGACGCCATGTTCAGGGTGCGCTTGCAGAACGACAAAGAAATTCTCGCCTACGTTAGTGGAAAGATGCGGAAGTTTTTTATCCGCATTCTTCCCGGCGACAAAGTCACTATCGAACTCAGTCCTTACGACATGACCAAGGGACGCATTGTGTACCGTTTCTAAGAAAGAGAAATTATGAAAGTCCGCAGCAGCATTAAACGAAGAACCCGCGATTGCCAAATCGTTGTCCGCAAAGGCAAGCGTTTCGTCATCAACAAGAAGAACCCCCGACTCAAGCAGCGTCAAGGCTGA
>CAIKXA010000078.1 GCA_903831295.1 uncultured bacterium
GCTCAGTAGGTAGAGCATCGGGTTGTGATCCTGAGGGTCGCGGGTTCAAATCCCGTCGATCGCCCTTTCTTGTGAAATGTGTCGCGATTCAATTTGATCCCGTTTGGGAGAACCCGACTGAATCGCGCGGGCGCATTGTGGCCATGTTGCAACGCGCGGGCGATCTGAATCAAGCGCTGGTGGTGCTGCCAGAAATGGCGGAGAGTGGTTTCACAAATAATCCCGCAAACGTGGCCGATGGAAAATCGGAGACATTCGCTTGCGAGCAATCGAAAAAATTTGGCTGCTATTTGCAACATGGATTTGTCCAAGCGCGCGGCGATTCATTTGTGAACATGGTTGCAATCGCTTGCCCGCAAGGAACGGTGATCGCCCGCTATGCAAAAACGCACTTGTTCTCCCCCACCAAAGAGCACGCGCACTATCAATCGGGTCAATCCGTGACAGTTACAAAACTGCCCATTTCGACAAGCCCGACAAATTCCGCGACGCTTCAAACCATATCTCCTGATGAAATCGCCAAGACAAACCAATCTCCCGCCACGCTAAGCAATGGAGCCATTTCCGTTGCGCCCATGATTTGCTACGACCTTCGCTTTCCAGAATTGTGGCGCCACGCGGCGCTCGCTGGCGCGCAGATGTTCACGCTGTCCGCTTGCTGGCCCGCGCCTAGAGCGGATCATCGTCGCGCGCTATGTATTGCCCGCGCCATAGAAAATCAGGCCGTTGTCGTGGCATGCAACCGAGTTGGCAGCGAACCCAACGCCAAATATGTCGGCGAATCCTTCATCATTTCGCACACCGGCGAAGTGCTGGCGCAAGCTGGTGGCGAATCAGAAATCGTGTCCGCAACAATTGATATGAACCAAGTCCTTGCCTGGCGCGCCAAATTTCCTGCGTTACGGGACATCCACCGTGAATTACTTGGACGTTGCGACATAAAAGATTGCTAAGAATTGCGCATGTTTTGTTGACTCGGCTCGAGATGGCTTTAGACTGAACGCATCGTGGTTGGGTGGTTTCACAAATTGTCTTTGGACAGTTGGCTTTCAAATAATGAATCAAACTCAAATCATGGCGGCGCGGGTTGTGCCTCTTCATCCTGAAATGGAAAATTTAATTCGGCGCCAATGTTTTGGTGGCGCGGCCAAATCCATGGGCGAATTCGGCGTCACTCCAAATGAAATCATCGCGCATCTGAAGAACGCGGGTCTTGCGCTTGCCTCTCGTCCCGAGCGCGTGTTGGAAAATATTGATGGCATTGTTCACGCGGTGGCTTGCATCCGTGGTGATTCACGTGGTTGGGTGGAATTGGTGAATCAACATGGATGGTGCTTGGAGCGCGCCGCGATGGAAACTTTCAAGGTTGATGGCGCCCTTTCGGCGCACCGATTTTGGAGCGAACTTCGACTTGGAACAAATGGCATCAGCGGCGCATGTCGCAAAGATGGATGGCCTCTGCCGCGCCTGCAATGGTTCGCAGGTTTGCGCCCGTTGCGCCATTGGCTTGCGGATCGACTTTTTGGCGGACTTGAGGCGATCAGCGAAACACAAACTCGCGCTCGACTTGACACACAGGCTAACCTTCATACGCTTGCTGACGTGATGTGAGGAACTTGTTCTTGCATCACAACGGCCGCTTAGCTCAGCCTGGTAGAGCATCGCATTGAAAATGCGGGTGTCCCCGGTTCAAATCCGGGAGCTGCCATTGTCGGAAATTTTTTTCGGTTTCCACCGCGCCACGCCTGGACTCATACCCAGCGGCATCGAGCCCCCCATATCAAACTCTTGAATCAACCGATCACGCAGCGCGATTTCACTGACCAAACGCACGCATGGACGCATGCGCAGAACGTGGCGCACAAATCGCATGGCGCGCGGAGCGAATTTCGCCGTGGAAAGCAAGTGCAATTCATCGTCCTTGATTTCAACGGGCACCATGGCAAATTGCCAAGCTTGGCGGCTTGTGACAGCGCCAATGTTCGAAGCGGGATTGTTCATACTCGATTCTTCGGAACGTTCTCCCTTCATCTTTACATGCAAAGTATAAATTTCATAGAAATTCCGTCTGCGAGGGCGCGCGCCGCATGAGTTCCACCAAGCCGCGACCGCTGCAAGAGCAACTCACGCGACAAATTCTATTGACGCATGATTGGCATTCGTTCCGCACACTTTCTGGCGTGCTTGAATTGCTTGCACGGGCGGGCGCGGAGCGATTGCCTTCAGCCATCGCCGAGGCCTTGATCGCACTGCGGCTTATTCGCGCGGGTTTTTCCGTGGAAGCCGATGTGCCCACGCCCAACGGAAAAAGTTGCGACTTCCGCGCCACTCGCCGCGGTGAAAGCATGTGCGTGCATGTGAAACGCTTAAGCACCAGTGATGGCGAAACGCCCACCATTCCAAGTCGGCTTCGATCGTCGATTGTGTGTCGGCGAAAGGTGCGCGCGGAACTGTGGTGGTCGCCAAATTTGGAACCATCTTCGTTGGCGCGCCTTGGCCGCTCGTTCAACGCGTTTCTGCGCGAGGCGGCCATTGGCGAATCGCTTTCAGTGCGCGACGCGCCCAATATTGAAATTGGCCGCATTCGAATTCACCGCCCCGCCGCTCGCCAAATGGAATTGCGCGTGGAGCGCGCCGATCGAGTGCGAACACTTGATCGAATTGAGCGTCTTACTTTGCGCGCATTTGAACAGTGCATGCCGCGCAGCGTGAATGTGATCGCGTTGGTGGGCGACCACACCAATGACTGGGAACTTTTCGATGTCGCATTGCATGGAACATTTGTGGAGCGTTGGGACCGCGTGCCCACTCAAGGCGAGCGCCGCGCCTATGGTCGCGCCGACGATGGTTTGTGGACGCGTCACCGCGCGCCTTGGTGCGAACTTGCGGTTTCGCTCACGGCCATGGTGAGCGAGACCGACGCGCAACTTTCGCAAGGCATTCTGCTTACCCGCGAAGAAGATGCGCGGCCGGATGCCGCCATTCAATTGGCGCGCCGTGGTTTGCTGCGCAGCCATCCGCATTAAAAAGCCAAGCAAAACAGCCTGAAGTATTTACGCGGCCAATACACGTGCGGCACATCAATCTTGCGCGCGCAACCACCCGCATTGAAATGGGTTTGCACATTGCATGAGCCAGTCAATCCTAAATTCACCCAGTAAAACTAGCGTTCGTGCGGTGGTTTCCCGCGCGAGGCTTCGGGAACGATCGCGTCCCAACGATTCTTCACATAGGCGGCCGCGGCAATGCCATCAATCTGAAATTGCGTGCCGCGCGCCAACATTAAATCAATGTGGCGCCGCCCCGCTTCAACGGTCAATGTCACCACGCCGTCGCCGTAGTCGCGATTGATCACGCGGCAACGCTTCTCCAGAAAATCAATCGTGCGCGCCTCCTTCAGCGCCAAGGTGATGGCCACCGTGCGCAACTCGCCACGCATGGAGTCCATGACGCGTTGGCGCAACTCATCAAGTCCGGTTCCCTCTTGCGCGCTCATCACAATCGCCTCGGGTTTCAGTTCACGCCACTCATCCAGCGAACGAACGCCTTTGGCCGCGATGCCGCGAATGGTTTCGAGGCGATCGCATTTGTTCAACAATAAAATACGCGGTTGATCGGTGGCGCCAATGTCCGTCAAAGTTTTTTCAACCACCTCAAGTTGCTGCGGCGCGCGGCGATCGGACACATCGATCAACAACAATAAGACGTGCGCGTGAATGGCGTCCTCAAGCGTGCTGCGAAAGCTGGCCACCAAATGATGCGGTAAATCGCGGATAAAACCCACCGTATCTGAGAGCATGCAGGCGTTGCCGCCGCCCAAATTCCACTCCTCCACGCGCGTGCCCAGCGTGGCGAACAATTGGTCGTTTGCAAAAGCGCCGCCGCGCGTGAGCGCGTTGAAGAGCGTGCTCTTTCCAGAATTGGTGTAACCCACCAAGCCAGCCGTGAAATGACTTTCGCGCCGGCTCGCCACTTCGCGCTCCTTGCGCCCCGCGATCTCAACCAACTCGCCGCGCAATCGATCAAGCCGCTCCTTCACAATGCGACGATCGATTTCAATTTGCTGCTCGCCAGGCCCACGCGTGCCAACGCCCATGGGCGCGCCGCCGGTGACTTGTCCCAAGTGCTGCCACATGGCGCGCAAGCGCGGCGCGGTGTATTGCAACTGCGCGATCTCCACTTGCAATTGCGCTTGGCGCGTTGTGGCGCGGTTGGCGAAGATGTCCAAAATAAGTTCGCTGCGATCAATCACCTTGCAGTCCAGCGCCTCCTCGAGTCCCTTCAATTGACTCGGCGAAAGATCGTTGTCAAAAATCACCACGCCCGCCTTGAGTTGCTTCACCATGAAGCCAAGCTCCTCCACTTTGCCCTTGCCTAAGTAAGTTGCGCCGCGCGGCTGCTTCATATTTTGCTCAAGTTCCCCGGCCACCTTCACGCCAGCGCTTTCCACCAAAGCCCGCAATTCACCCAATGGATCGTGATGGTCGAAATCCGAATTCGGTAAATGAACTTGCACCAAAACCGCTGATTCGCTCAGCACCGAACTGCGATGAAGATCTGTTTCCACAAAACGATTCTAGGATGTCGCACGTGAACGCACCGCTGACCATTTTGGCGCTTGAAACCAGTTGCGACGAAACCGCCGCGGCTGTGGTGCAATTGCGCGCGGGCAAACTTGTCGCTCTCTCCAACGCCGTCATCAATCAAGACCATGTGCACGCCATGTACGGCGGCGTGGTGCCTGAACTTGCCAGCCGCGCGCACTTGGAAAAACTTCTTCCCGCTATTCGCGCCGCGATGAGCGACGCTGAAATTTCTTTCCCGAAACTTGACGCCGTTGCGGTGGGAATCCGTCCCGGCTTGATCGGTTCGTTGCTTGTTGGCGTGAGCGCGGCCAAAGCGCTGGCGTGGTCGCTTGAAAAACCATTCTTGGGTGTTGACCATGTGCTGGCGCATTTGGTTGCGTGTCATTTTCTAGACACCACGCCGGAATATCCCGCGCTTGGTCTTGTGGCCAGTGGCGGCCACACGCACTTTGTATTGATGGAATCACCGCTTCGCGCGCGCGTTGTTGCGCGCACGCGCGACGACGCCGCGGGCGAGGCCTTTGACAAAGCCGCTTCCATTTTGCAATTGGGTTGGCCAGGCGGTCCGTTGCTGGAAAAACTCGCGCGCGGCGGCAACGCAAACGCGTTTGATTTTCGCGCGGGCCATTTCGCTGGCAGCTCCGACATGTCATTTAGCGGCTTAAAGACAGCGTTTTTGTATGAAGTGCGCGGCGCGCCCAACGCGCCCAATCGTCCAGCGCGTCCCGCGCCAACACAACTCACGCCCGAGCGCAAAGCGGATTTGGCCGCGTCATTTCAGCGTGGCGTGGTGCGCGGCTTGGAAAAAAGTTTGCGCTCCTCATGGGAAACAAATCCATGTCTTTCCTTGTGCGCCGGCGGCGGCGTGATTCGAAATGAAAGCGTGCGTGACATGCTGCAAGCATTCGCCCATACCATGAATGTTCCATTGTTCCTCTCACCCAAAGAATTCTGCACCGACAACGCCGTCATGATTGGCGGACTCGCTCTGCTGCGACTTGCCGCGGGTGAGCGCGATCCACTTTCGCTTGCAGCGGAACCACTTTCACAATTGCGAATCTCATGACCTATCGACCACCTTATGTCTCAGACCGATTTCAAATGGTGCCAGCTCCCCATCCAGCCACGATTGATGAAATTGAATTGCTCAAGCAATGTCAAATTGAATGTGGCCGCGTGTCTGGTCCTGGTGGCCAAAATAGAAATCGCCGCGATACCGCGGTATGGATGATCCACACGCCGACTGGCGTTGAGGCGCAAGCCACCGAACGGCGCAGTCAAGCGCAAAATAAACACATGGCCATGAAACGCTTGCGCCGAAGGTTGGCCATTCAATTGCGCGTGGCCACAAGCCGCGATCGCCACAGCGCCTCTGATTTGTGGCGCGGGCGCCGTCAGGGCGACAAGATGTGCGTGAACCCAGATCATGAGGATTACCCCGGTCTTCTTGCCGAAGCGCTTGATGTTGTGGTGGCGCGAAGATTTGATTTGGCCGGCGCGGCTGGAATTCTTGGCATCACCATGAGCCAATTGAGCCGTTTGATTCACCACGACAAGGCCGCGTTCGCGCGCGTGAATGAAGGCCGCGTTGAAGTTGGCCTGCCACCGATTCGTAAATAATTGGCGCGCGTCTCAAATAAAGTTGAAGCCATGACACGATTGATTTTCGTGTCAATATTTCACGGCGTACTTGAACGAGTTGGTTAGACTTGGCGCATGCTTTCTTGCGAAGACATACGCGCGTTGGTTCTCGAAGCGCGCGACGACCTCACCCACTTGCGCCGCAAACTTCATCAAAATCCAGAGTCCGCCTTTGAGGAAGTGAATACCGCCGCGTTGATTCGCGCGGAACTCACGCGTCTTGGCATTGCATTTGAAGCGGGATTCGCAGGTGGAACTGGCACCGTTGCCCACATCCCTGGCGGCCCGCAACATGGCGCAAATACAAACGCGAAAGCCATAGCCCTGCGCGCCGACATTGACGCGTTGCCAATGCCCGATGAATCCACGACCGCGTGGCGCAGCAACATCGCGGACCGCGCGCACGCCTGCGGCCATGATGGCCACACGGTGATGTTGCTTGGAGCGGCGCGCGTTTTGCAGCTCATTTCAAAAAAATTTCCGCTACCCAACCCCGTGACATTTTTATTCCAGCCCGCCGAGGAAACTGGCATGGGCGCCGAACAAATGATTCAAGATGGCGCGCTTGATGGCTCGCGTATTGGATCCGCCGTCAAGCGCGTGTATGGATTGCACGCGTGGCCGTCGCTTGAAGTTGGCTGCGTGGCTTCGCGACCTGGTCCCATGCTTGCAAGCGCGCACGCCTTTGAAGTCACCATCAGCGGTCGCGGTGGCCACGCGGCGTGGCCGCACCTTGCCGCCGATCCAATCATGGCCGCCGCGGCAATTGTGCAAGCGCTACAAACAATTGTGTCGCGTGAAATTGATCCGCTTGACGCCGCCGTTGTAACGATCACCGCCATTCACGGCGGCGACGCCTTCAATGTGATTCCGCCAACTGTTTCCATGCGCGGCACTACGCGCGCATTAAAAAATTCCGTGCGCGATCATGTGAACGCGCGCGTTACAAAAATTTGCGAAAGCGTGGCCGCGTCGCTTGGTGTAAGCGCCACAGTGCACTTTCTTCCGGGCACTCCCGCCACAAACAATTGCCCAGAAACATTCGCGCGCTTTGAGCGCGTGGCAAAGGCCGCGCTTGGCAACGAAAAATTTCAACCGCTGCACAACCCCGTCATGGGCGGCGAAGATTTTTCCCATTACGGCGAAGTGGCTCCCGCCTGCTTTTTTGCGCTCGGCCAAAAGCGCCCCAACGAACATTTTCCGCCACTGCACCATCCCGCATTTGATTTCAACGACGACTCCATAACCACGGGCGTTGAAATATTCTGCCATTTGGCCCTGGATAACGCCTAAATTCCGCAACAATCAGGGGCGGCGGGCCCTCGCCCGATCTATATATGTATTTATGCCCATGCGGCGCCAATTGTTGCAACACTTTTGCCATTCAAAAGATTCACAGCGTTTTCCCCTCAAATTCATCTTGCAAGCCATTGATGCCCTTGCCAACTTCGGGTACAGTGTTCGGCTCACTTTCGCACACCGTTCGAACTACGCCGTGAATAATTTGGTCTGGCTGATCAAATTCGCTTCTTGTTGAAGCACGCTGCGTAGGAGGTAGGATTCAATGGCCAAGAAAA
>CAIKXA010000079.1 GCA_903831295.1 uncultured bacterium
AATCCAAACGGCAGAAAACGCCTGCCAGCGGTGTGATTGAAAGGGCTCAACGTGAGCGATTTCAATCTGTCGTTTCTTCTTGGTCGTAATGGATGACCCCGAAAAGAATCGCCCCGAAACGGAATGGATTTGTTGTTTGCCGTTCCCCGGCGAGCAACATTTCTTCTTCCACAGATGTAAACGTAAAAAACAGGTGACCTTGATCACGCAATGCAAAAGATTTGGGAGATATTCTGAGAATGTGCCTTTTTGCATTGCAAACGCCACTTTTACAAAAAGTAATTTGTGTGGCGGCAATGGCGTTTTCCATCACACCAACCAATCAACCCAATTGCATTGCTTCCAAGGTTGGTGCCAAATCCTAAAGCCGAGAGCTCATCAGCTTGCCCGCCAGCACAACATGGCGCGGCGGTGGCCCAGCGAAACCATGCGTTAATGCGCGTTCATCACGCTCCTCTAGAACAATGGCGTCGGCGCGCTTGCCCACTTGCAGGCTTCCAACTTTTGTTTCAATGCCAAGCGCGCACGCGGCGTTCCAGGTTGCGGCCGTAAGCGCCTCGCTGGTACTTAGGCCGCAGTGTCGCACCGCCAAGTGCATTGCAAATCGCATGTCAATGGTGGGGGCGCTGCCAGGATTGGAGTTGCTTGCAACCGCCACGGCCGCGCCTTGATCAATCATGGATCTGCCGCGCGCGTATGCGCCGCCAAGCGCGTACACGGAGCAAGGCAACAGCACCGCGATTGTTTTTGATTTTGCCAGCGCCGTAATTGAGTTCTCATCGGCCGCTTCCAAATGATCAACGGTGGTCGCGCCGCATTCAATCGCCATGGCAACGCCACCCATTGAATTGAACTGATCTGTATGCAGGCGCCGTGGCACATTGAATTTTTTAGCTTGCGCAAAAATCTCGCGGCATTGCTGCACGCTCAGCGCGCTGCGTTCACAAAATGCGTCCACCGCCACGCCAGGAAATTGCCGCGCTAAATCCGCGACATGCGCGGCGAATTGCTCTGGCCACGCCGTGTTGTCCGCGGGAATTGCGTGGCCGCCCAAACAAGTGGCCACAACAAGTTGCGGAGAATTTTTTGCGGCTTCGCCAATTGCGTTGAGCATTTTTATTTCACTCTGCCAATCAAGTCCGTAGCCAGTCTTCACTTCAACGCTGCCCACGCCCAAATTTGCTAACGCGCACAAGCGATCGCCAAGGTCCTGCGCCAACGCAGTGACTGTGGCTTGCTTGGTTGCGCGCACCGTTGACATGATTCCGCCGCCCGCCGCCAAAATAGATTCATAACTTTCGCCCGCGCGCACTTGCTCCCATTCACTCCAGCGATTGCCGGCAAAACACAAGTGCGTATGGCAATCAATCAGCGCGGGCATGCACACGCGGCCACCCGCGTCAATCACTTCACCAACAAGCGAAGCGGGCTGGCCAGGCGCGACAGAAGTGATCACGCCGTCGCGCACGCACACATGGCCATTCTCAATCACGCCAAGATCGCTCATTGCGGCGCCGTGGCGCGCGCCAAGTTGCGCATCATTCGTGGCGCCATGCGCGCGCGCATTCATGGTAATCACACGCGCGTTGATGATTGAAAGCGTTCCCATTGTGGCAAAGGTAGTGCCCGTTGAAGTAACATGCTCGGCATGAAACTGATCGTTGTGCGCCACGCCAAAGCCAAGGAACAGGACGCCAAAAGATTTCCCGACGACTCTCAGCGGCCACTGAGCGCCAACGGCCGCCGTGAATTTGTGAAGTTCGCGCGGCGCATTCCGCGTTGGCTGGAGGCGCCGTCGCTTGTGTTGGCAAGTGGGTGGACGCGGGCTTGGGATACCGCCGACATTCTTCAATCGCAATCCAAATGGCCAGCCGCAACGCGCTGTGAAGCGCTTCAAACGGGAGGTGGGTTTGCCGCGGTCGAAGTGCTGCTGCAATTGCTGGGCAAAAACCTGAATGAAAAAAGCGTGGCGCTGGTGGGCCACGAGCCAGTGCTCAGCGAACTTATTTCGCGCCTGATGGGCGCCAGCGAGCGCGCGATTTATTTTGCCAAGGGCGCGGTGGCCGTGATTGAAATCACAAATGAGCAACCATTGCGCGGCGAATTACAGGCTTTCGTATCGCCAAGCACGGTGTTGAATCGCTTGAAGAAGCGCCGTTGAACTTGGTATCTTCTATGCAAGGAATCACCACGTGAGCACAGAACCAATCAATTTGCCAGCGCAGAAAACCACGCCACTTGTCAATTTAAATTGGGATGGAAAGGTCCTCATGATTCGGCCAACTGGTCCCAATATTGGCCAGCGCGAAAGCCCAATCATCACCGAGGAATTTTCACCGTACTTCAAGCAGTATGGAAAGGCCGTCAAGTTTCTTGTGCTTGATCTCTCCACCGTGAGTTTCATGGCCAGCATGGGTTTGGGCATGTGCATTGCGTGCCGCAATCAAGCGGCGGCTGTTGGCGCAACGCCTTTGCTCTTTGGTTTGAACAAGGAATTGCAGGCGCTTATGGCCATGATGAAGATTGAGAAACTTTTTCGCATCATCAAAACGCAAGCCGAGTTGCAACAGATCTGCTCCAAATAAAAAGCTGTTGTGCAATCAGCGGTGATTTCGCTTGCGCGCCTATGCGCGGGTGAAATTTTATTTTCTAAATTCTAAATCTTTCGGGGATCGCGGTTGATCGCTTTGCAAATCGCTTGGCGGAACCACGCGCGTGGGCGCGGTGTACGCCACAACATCCGCCTTGCGCACATCTTCATTGCGCAAAAAACGCACGGAGCTAGACACCAGCGCAATGGTGAACACATTGTCAGTTCGGTGCGCCTTTCGAATCGCCGAAGCAACATCGTGCAGGGGGTCATTTCCCATGTAGTGAATCACAACGCGGCGACTGTCTTTGCGCGAATCATCCAGTTCGGTCACAACCGTGTCCGGGTCGCCTGTGGATTCAAAAAATGAACTCGGTGGAAACGCCGCCAAAACATCTTCCGTGAGCGCTTCCTGCATCCATACACCACCTAGGCAAGTTTTCTCATGTGAAATCACAATCACGTCGGCCCACGCGGTCAGATCAATCACGTCGCTCCACATCAGCACGCGCCCATTGACCGCGTCAAACATGGCAAAGTCGCGCGGCGGATATGGCGTGTCGGCAAGCGTCGTGGAATATTGCATTGGAGCGGCCCAAGGCTTTGCCAATTGAAGTGAACCAGTGCAATTTATTTGCAAAGCCAACGTACCCAACAACAACGCACGAACTAAGCACGCAAGCACGCGATCATGCGCGGCAGATTTGCGCTGGCGGTTGCCCCCCAAGTCGCGGCTCAAATCACAGTCCAATAAACGAAGATTTGTCTGTGATACGCCGCGCCAAATTTTGCTTAGAAAGTCTCGCACGCAGGTACTGTGCGTCAGAACTTCACAAAGGTCAATCTGAATTCAGCAATTTGTTCAAATCTCCAATCTTTTTATTGCATTCAACATGTTTGTGTCTAGTCTGTTCGCATGAACCTTTGCTTTCTTGTGGTTGTCGCTTTGCTTGCGGTTGCGCCGCCGGCAATCAAGCCACAAATTAGTATTTCAGCGCCCACAACAAATGCCTCAGCCACAAAGGCGGTCACTGTTGCGGATGCCCTTGCCGCCGCGCCCGCGGTCGCGCCAATAGACACGGTTCGTTTTGACGGCGATGTTGTGGTGCGCGTCTTGATTCGAAGCGCGCAAGATTTATTGTTGGTCAATCAACTCAGCGATGACATGTGGAGCCACCACATTGGCGTTGGCGGCGAAGCGGACTTCCGCATGTCGCAAGTTGGTCTGGACACGCTCAAAAAAGTTGGCATTCCATTTCGCGTCATGATTCCAGATTTACAAAATCGAATCGACGCGGAGCAAACACGTTTGGCTCAACCCATGGAAGGCCTCGCTTGGTTCTCTGATTTTAAAAATCTCACGGCGGTGAACGCGCGACTTGATGAAATGGTGGCGGCGTTTCCAAATCTCGTCAGCATTGTCAACGCTGGAACTTCCGTTCAAGGCCGCACCGTGCGCGGCATTCGCATTTCGCGCTATCCAGCGGGCACGGCATTGCCAGCCTTTATTTTCACCGGCACAATGCATGCGCGCGAGTGGGCCAGCACCATGACCACCATGTGGATCGCCGATCAATTGGTTGAAAGCAACACAATCGATCCGCGCATCGCCGCGGTTTTGGATTCCGCCGAGGTCTACGTGTTTCCCGTGCAAAATCCCGATGGCTATGAATACACGTGGGCCACTGGCGGCAATCGTTTGTGGCGCAAGAATCGCCGGCTGATCAGCGGCACCACGTACGGCGTTGACTTGAACCGCAACTGGGGCGTGGGTTGGGGCGGTTCTGGTTCCAGCGGCACAACAAGCAGCGACACATATCGCGGCACTGCTGCATTTAGCGAACCTGAAAGTGTGGGCATGCGCGACTTTGTCATTGCGCACCCCAACTTGGTGGGCCACATTGACTTTCACAGTTACGGCCAATTATGGCTGTGGCCGTGGTCGTACACCACGACCGCTTCCCCAGATCAAACCGCGCTTGCGGCGGTTGGCAACCCAATGAAGAACGCCATTGCCGCTGTGAATAGCAAGAACTATACGGCGGGCCCAAGCGGAAGCACCTACGGATTAACCGCTGGCTGCATTGATGATTGGACCTACGGCAATCAAGGTCTGATGGCCGGCACCATTGAAGTGCGCGACACGGGCACGTATGGATTTGTAATGCCAACCAGCGAGATCATTCCCAACGCCAAAGAAAATTTCGCCGCCGCCATGACCATGATGGAGAAATTGTTGGCGTCAAGTCCAATCACAATCACGCTTGCGCCTGGCAGCGTGGTTGCCGACAACACGGCTTCCACAGTCGAGGTGCAAACTGTTCCAGTGATCAGCACGTTGATCACCAACGGCGTGCGCTTGAAGTGGAGCCTCAATGGTGGCGCAATTCAAAGCGCAGTCATGACAAGCATTGGCAGCAACAAATATCGCGCCTCGCTTCCCGCGATCAGTTGCGCTTCACAACTTTCTTGGTTTGTGGAGGCCGAGACCAAATTCATCATCACCCACGCGCCGCTGAACAAGCCGACGTCGTTCAATCTCACTTCAACAAATCCCTGCTTTAACCCGGCGGATCTAAACTTTGACGGAATTGTGAACAGCGCCGATTTGGGATTGATGCTGTCAAGTTTCGGCGTGTGCTCCGTGCCAACAAATTGTCCAGCGGATCTAGATCACAACGGCGAGGTGAACTCGGCGGATGTTGGAGCGTTGCTCACCGAATATTGAATCACTCCGAAGTAGGCGCCGCGACCAAGGTTTGGCTACTTAAGCGCGACTTTGATACGAGCCATCTTCGGTAGAAATGCGCAGCTTCTCACCGATGCCAATAAACGGCGGCACGCGGGTCTTCAAGCCAGTTTCCATTTCGGCTTCCTTCAATTGATTGGTTGCCGTAGCGCCCTTGATGCCAGGGGCGGTGTCCTTCACCACAAGTTCAACCATGTTTGGCAATTCAATCGCGATCGGATTGCCATCGCACCAATTCACAACCACATTGGTGTTGGGAAGCATGTACAGCGGCAAATCGCCCACAAATTCCTGGGTCATTTCGGCTTGCTCAAAATTTTCATTGTCCATAAACACAAACTTCGGACCATCTTTGTACAGGTATTCCATTGGGCGGCGATCAAGTTCCACTTGCTCAACCTCCTCGCCGCTACGAAGGCGCTTGTCAATGATCGAGCCAGCTTTCAGGTCGCGCATCTTCACTTGCACAAATGCCCGCAAGTTGCCAGGAGTGACGTGCGCATAGTGCATGATCAGGTACAGACGGCCATCCATTTTAATTGCGATGCCAGGGCGTAATTCAGTGCTCTTCATGGTTGGATCCAGTCTGGCCAGAAATTGGCGAATTGAGTAGAAAAGAAAGGCGAGTTTAGCGACTGATGCCAAGCAGGCGGCCCGATTGGCGGCAAATTCAAACAAATATGATGATTTGCGGCGTGGTTTAAAAATAAACGCCAAAAAAAATACCCCCGGATACTAGATCCGGGGGCGGAGGGAGGGAAAAGGGCAACTTTAATTGGTCACTTGCGTGACCGAAACACACGAAAGATCTGGCTTTCCAGTGTCTTTCGTCAGTTTATCTTTGAGATCCGTTTTCCAAACCTCTCAGATGTATTCAAACTAACCCAAGTTTTTATAGATGCAAATGAAGATAGTAAAAAATCCAAAAATACTTATTTTTTGTTTCACACGGTCAGAATTTGCAACATGAAATTGATGCGCCTTTCGCTACGGGATTTCGTATGATTGGTTGAGGAATATGACCCAACTTTGCAAACAAATTAGTATTTATTGCGGCAATTTCTTGGTTTTTTGTGCCCTGAATGTTGGCCTGAATCAACAAGCGTTGGCTACCCCAGTGAGCCCGTCAAGCACACAGGGACCAGTTCCATCTAATGGTGTAATTATAGGACCTCCGCCGATCACAATTGAGCCGCCCGCGTTGGACTTTGGATTCATTGCGCCGGGTGAATCTAAGACAGGCATATTCACCTTAAAGAACCCCAACAATTTCCCTTTGACCATTGTCGCGCTGCAACCCACTTGCACTTGCACTTCCACCACGGACCTGTCGGGGCGCGTGATTGCCCCAGGTGAATCAATTCAGTTTGACGCCAGTTTGGCGGCGGCCGTGGCCACCGGTCCGCGCAAGTCAACTGTGAAGGTGATTGTGGAGGGGTTTAGCAAGCCCGTGGAAGTTGACGTGCGCGCCGAGGTGGTGTTGGAACTTCGCGTGGTTCCGCCGGCGATCAATGTGCTGCCCAATGTTCCAGTCGCTGGGCGGGTTGTTATTGAGAGCGTTGATAAAAAACCATTTCGAATTCTTTCAGCGGATAACACCGCGCCAGTCTTCATTGGATTTGATCCCGCAAAGGACGCCCCACGAAGCACGTATTTGGTGCGCTACGACTTCACTCGCATCGCCAGCGACACGCTGCCCGCGTGGTGGTTGATTGAAACAGATCGAATCAATTCTCCGGTATTGGCCGTGAAATTTAGAAATGACGCCAGCCACATTGTTCCAGTGGTTCGCATGAAGGAATACAACTTGAATTTGGGTTTGATTCCAACCAATGGCGCCAAGGAGTTCACATTTGATCTTGTGGATTGGGCCGATCCAGTGACCAGCATCACCAGCATGTCTGATTCATTCACGGCGCAACTTGTGGCGCAAGACAGGCAGGGCAAGGATGTGCAAGTTCGCGCTCGAGTGACTCCAACAGCGAGCGTGCGTGGTTTGTTTCAATGCAAGTTGCAAATGAACACCGGCGACAAAGTTCAACAGTTGTGGGCCTATGGAATGGTGAAAGATTTGGCGCCAATCACCGCGCCACCCGCCAAATGAATTTGCGTGGCTTGGCGCAATCAAGCGCTGAAAGTGAATGCGCCGCAATATTCACGCGCGTGGCCAAGGCGATTCGGTCACATCTTCATGCGCGCATGTGTACTCTTTCAATCTCTCGATTAATTCAAACGCAAAGGAATCGCAATGGGAATACTTGAAGGCAAACGCGGACTCATTGTTGGAATCGCAAACGATCGATCAATCGCATCCGGCATCACTGAAAGTGTTTTGGCGCAAGGTGGTGAATGTATTTTCACCCACTTGCCGGGCGAAAAGATGGAGCGGCGCATTCGCATGTCCTTGGAAGAATTGGGCGTGAAAAATCCGTGGGTCATGCCCATGGACGCCGGCAGCGACGAGCAACTAGATCAGGTGTTCGCCAAAATTCAAAGTGATTTTGGCAAGTTGGATTTTTTGGTGCACTGCATTGCATATGCGGATAAAGATTGGTTGAAAATTGGCGCCTTCACCGCCACGCCGCGAAAAGTGTTCACGCAGGCCATGGATTTGTCGGCGTACACGTATCAAGCCATGGCGCATCGAGCGGCGCCACTGATGACCGACGGCGGTTCAATGATGGCGTTGAGCTATTATGGCGCGGAAAAAGCCGTGCCCGCCTACAACGTCATGGGCGTTGCCAAAGCCGCGCTTGAAGCCACCAATCGATATTTGGCCATGGAACTTGGCGAGAAAAATATTCGCTGCAACGTGATTTCGGCTGGTCCAGTGAAGACCCTCAGCGCCATGGCGGTGGGTGGTTTCGGTCAAATTCTTGAATGGGTGGAGAAGAAGGCGCCGCTGAAGCGAAACATCACAACTAAAGATGTTGGCGATACCGCGGCGTGGTTGCTTTCCGGCATGTCAAGCGGCGTGACTGGCCAAACCATTTATGTGGATTGCGGCTACTCAATGATGGGTTTGTAATGAGCGCGCCGTGTGGTTAAAAAACAATCACAGATGGACTGATGCATGTCCATCAAGTCGCACACGGGATTTATTTTTTTACCAAGAAGTTTGGTCTTGCCTTTATGGCAATGTCAATATTCCGCTGAACTTCAGTTGAGGAAAGCACGCGGCTCCAAAGTTCTGTTGCCCCCGCATCGTCTCCACCAAGTGCTTTTGCTAGAGCTAGGTTTGCAACATATTCCGCATCGGCAGGATCCGTTGTGTAGGCCGCGGTAAAGTCGGATGTGGCGGCTGGAAGATCGGCCGCGAGCAAGTGACACATGCCGCGGTTGTTCATAAGAATGGGTTGGTTCGGAAATTTCTCAAGCCCGCGATTGAGCCACTTGATCGCTTCCGCATTGCGACCGTCGATCAACAACACTTCAGCGCCCTCGGTGTAGGTGCCTAGATAGTTTGGAAATTCCTGAAACATTCGATCCAAAATGTATCCAGCCTTGGCGGTTTCACCTTTGGCGGCAAGCACTCGCGCCGTAAGTTGCAGAGTTTCCGCGGAAGCAGGCTTCATGGCGCCGCCTTCAAACCAATCAGGGGCGGAAACTGCCGGCGTTGATTCACAACTCATTGGAGCAAGCAAAAGCATTGCGGCAGCGATTGCCGTTGCGCCGCGTGCAAGCAACATTCGAAACTCGATCATTGGTTGCCTCCACTAGAAGGCGTGCCATCACCTGTGTTATTTAAAGTCTTTCCACCAGATTGTTTCATTGGGGAATTGCGTATGTCAGCTTGAATGAGCAGTGCTTGATAGGTACTGCTTCCAATGCCGCCCGAGTCCTCATCGCCAATCTTCACGTTCGCCATGTCAATACCCGCCTCCACCAATGCCAAGCGGACTTGCTCAATTCTTGCGGCATACAAAGTGTCGCTGGCAATTCCTTTCGGCACGGAAATGCGACCGCCTTCGCTGCGCAATGCCTCGGCCAGAATTGCCACATCGCGTTGACCAAGATTTGACAACTTCGCAGACTCTGGTTTGAAGTGAACTTCGTAGAGAGATCGTTGACGAATCACGCCCAAGCGAGTTTGGTCGTTGAATGGCTCGCGCACAAATTCTTTGTCCAAGGCATATTGCACTTCGTCTTTTATCACGACACTATCCGTGTGTTTCTTGGGTGGAGTGCTACATGCAGCAAGTGAAAGAGTGGCAGCAACTAGCGTTGCCAAAGCAAGTGGCATGGGCAGATTGCGGGCAACGCTAGGTATAAAATTGGAATTGATAGGGGCCTGCATCTGGTTGCGAATTTGGCTGCGAATTTGGGTTTGCATCAAGAACGCTTTCATGGTCTCTTTCATCGGCATCTTTGTGCTCTTGTGGATGAATTTCTTCATTTTTTTGGGCGATTCAGCCCACGTTTGCCTCTTGAAGTGCTTCAAAGAGCATCAACAACAGCGGTCCAACAATCAGCAAAAGTGTGGCTGGCATCATCATGGCAGCAAGCGGAAAGAGCATTTTCACCGACGCTTGATGGGCGCGCTCCTCTAGAACTTGAAGTTCCTCATGGCGCAGGGAATCTGAAAGAACCTGGATCATGTGCGAAAGTCCAGTGCCAAATCGATCGGTTTGTTCAAGCAGTGCGCCCAAGGATCGGAATTCAGTCACGCCAGTTCGTTCGGTGGTGGCTTCTAGGGTTGTTCTCCATCCAGCGCCAAAGCCCACTTCTAGCTCAACCAACCTCATTTCTTGGGCTAGTGCGTCGCCACTGCCTCGCAAGGTTTTCGCCACGCCAAGCCACGCGGCAGAAAGTCCCAAGCCGCCTTGGACAGAGATCTGCAGCAAATCAAGCATGATCGGAAATTCCGAAACAATATCTATGCGCCTCGTTGCTAGGCGCACTTCAAGCCATGAGTTTGGCAGCCACCAACCAATGGCGCCACCGATACAACCAACAAGAACCGTGGGCGTAACGGAAGGCTCTTGGTCAAACGCCATCCAGCCCAATATCACCGCCCCCGATATCGTGAGCAGCACGTGTATGGCAACAAATTTCATTTGCTGAGTTGGTGACGCAAGGCCGGCGGTGGTGAGTCTGGTGCGCAGAGAAATTGGCAGCAATGAAGTTAGACCAAGCGGTTGCTCATCAAGTATCCAGCTTTCGGTTCCTGCGCCAGCAGTTGTGTTTGAACTGAATTGCGCGGGGGATCGACTTTTCAAGCCAAGTACCACCACGGCAACAAGGGTTACGAAGCCTGCGATAAGCGGAAGCATGATCATGTTGGCTTCCATTTTTTCTGCAATTCAATGCGGCCAAATCGCTGTATATAGGTGAGCCCAATCACTACTAGAACCACCGCGACGCCCAAAATAGTGTTGCCTTCAGTTCGATCAAATAAAAATTCGCTATAGCCTTCCACCATCACGCACATCAAGGCAACCACGATCGGCGGAAGCACCGCAAGCACAATGGCCGCCGCGCGTGCGTAGGCAACAATTGCCTTGGAACGGCGCAGCACTCTTGTGCGATCAACTAAGGATCGGGCAAGTCGATCGGTGGTGTCGGCCAAATTACCACCGGCAGATATTTGAATGATCAACGCAAGGCCAAACGCACGCAGCGCGGACAGTGGCGATTGCAGCAACACGCGTCGAATTGCGATCGCCAACTCTTCACCCATGGCTTCGCGTTGAATGATTTGTCGAAAGGCCATTTGCGTTTCGCCACGAGTTTCCACGGCAAGAATCTGCAGCATTCCCGATAAAGGTATTCCGGCTCTCAATGAGCGGCTTGCGCCACCAACCGCTTCAATTGCGTATTGCTCTTCGAGCACCAGTTGTTTTTTTTGGTTGCGAATGCGCAGCATCTCGCTCACGCCAAAGCACAGCACGAAAGCGGCGATAGCCAATGTTGGACGTTCGGCAATCACCCAGATAAATCCCGCCAACACTAGACCAATGACCAAAGGAAACGGCGAGCGCGTGTTCTTATCTTTGATTTTTTCCGGGGTCTCTACCGTGGCGGGAGCGGGCGCGTTGGCGCGGTTGCTCATTCGCCGCATAAAAAATATCCACGCCGTCATAGCAATGGCCGCCGAAAGTATTGGCAGCAGCAGGGTCTGCAAGATCATTCCTATTTGTTCTCCGCTTGGAGCGGTCCAGCTGCAAATATTGCAGGGCTAAGCATAATTCCGCGAGATTGAAGGCGCTCTAAAAACCGTGGCTGAATTCCGGTGGCCACAAATTGGCCAAGGGCTTTGCCATCACGCACGCCTTCAAGTTGAAATTTATGCAGCGTTGAGATTTTAATTCCATTTTCGTCGCTGCCGCACAACTCCACAATTTCGTTCACCACACGCCGGCCATCAGGTAGGCGCGCCAAATGCACCACAACGTCAATCGCTGATGCGATGTATTCACGAAGCACTCGAATGGGCATTTCAAAGCCACCCATGGAAAGCATGGACTCAAGTCTGGTAAGCGTGTCTTTGGCGCTGTTGGCGTGCAAAGTGGTCATGGAGCCTTCATGGCCCGTATTCATTGCCTGCATCATGTCAAAAGTTTCTGCGCCGCGACATTCACCCACAATGATTCGGTCTGGTCGCATGCGAAGCGCGTTGCGAAGAAGTTCTCTCGTTTCGATGGCGCCAACGCCCTCAACATTTGCAGCTCGCGACTCTAAACGAACAATGTGGCCGCCCTCGAGTCGTAGTTCCGCGGCATCTTCAATTGTGATAACGCGTTCAGTGGTGGGAATGGCCACCGAAGCGGCATTGAGCATTGTTGTTTTTCCAACACCCGTACCACCCGAGAAGATCACATTCAGTCGGCCCGCCACCATGGCTCGAAGCAAATCCGCGGTGGCATTGGTGAGCGTTCCTATTTTGACAAGTCCATGTAATCCAAGCGCGATCTTTGGAAAGCGTCGGATGCTCAGTTGGGCGCCATCCACGGCAAGTGGGGGAATAATCGCATTGATGCGTGAACCATCGGATAGACGCGTGTCCACCATTGGACTGAGTTCGTCAATGCGTCGACCCGTGTTGCGAACCAAGCGTTGAATCACATGCATCAAATGTGCCTCGTCGCGAAATTGCGCATCGCATTTTTCTAAACGACCTTGACGCTCAACGAAGACTCGATCTGGACTCACAACAAGAATGTCGGTGATCGATTCGTTGCTGAGCAGTGGCTCAAGTGGTCCAAGTCCAAACATGTCATCCAACACGCCTTGCACAAGCCACGCTTGTTCTTGGTTGGAAATAGCCGTTCCCTGCTCCAGCATTTTTCCCACGCGCTTGCTGCACTCGGCGACAAGTTGATCGCGGTTCATTTGGTCCGCGGCGGCAAAATCAAACGTGCTTAGAAGGCGCGTGTGCAGTTCACGTCGCAGTGTGGCAAGAGCCGCGGCGTTCATTGGGCTGACGATCTTCGCGTCACTCACGGGGTCTTGGTCTCGTTGGGAACCGTGGCTTGAGGCAAAGTTTCCAGCGTGGCGGGAATTTGATTTTCAGTTGGCGTGGTTGCAGATGGCTGCGGCTCCAGTGTGGCGGGAATTTCATTCACTATCGGCGCGGTTGCAGATGGCTGCGGCTCCAGCGTGGCGGGAATTTCATTCACAATCGGCGTGGTTGCAGATGATTCGGGCTCAAGCGTGGCGGGCATTACATTGACAACCGGCGTGGTTGTTGACGGTTCGGGTTGCACTTTTTGTTCAACATCAACGCTTTGAGTTGCTGGATATATATCGGCGGCTGAAACTCGCGCGTCGTCAGGTCTGCGCAAAGCGCCTGGACCATGCAGTCCCGCCAAGCCAAGAGCTTTCAATCGCTCTAGGGGCTTGCCAGCTTTGGTTGCCCCAGCGAGAGAACCTTCCATAAACAATTCCCAATCATTCGGAGCTTCATGCAGATCGCCAGGCAGCGGACGTACGCTTCCATTGTCAAGTGGCTCCACCAATTCAGCAGTGACCATCACCACCAATTCGGTTTGATCCTCTTCATATCGAACGCTTCGAAATAGCACGCCAAGCACAGGAATATCTCCAAGAATTGGAACTTTTGAAACGCGTCCCTGTTCCTTGGTGCGAAGCAAGCCAGCCATTGCGAAAGATTGACCGCTTCCAAGTTCCACGGTGGTGCTAGATCTTCGCGTAATCACGCTTGGAACGGTGAATCCGTTTTGTCGCAGCGAACCAATTTCGCTTAACTCACTGACTTCTGGAGCCACTTCTAAACGAATGCGTCCTTGACCAAGCACTTCGGGGCGGAAGTTCAATCGCACACCAAACTCTTTGTACTCAATAGTCACCGAACTACTTGCGCCAGAGTTTTGCACAACCGGAATTGGAAACGCGCCTCCAACTAAAAACGTGGCGCGCTCTCCGCTGATGGCAACCAAGTTGGGTTCCGCAAGCAAACGAACATATCGATTCTCAGAAAGAGCTTGAATATAAAATTCCAAATCAGAGCCTGGAACGCCTCCAAACAAAGTTACGGCGCTTGTCACTGCGTTCTTATCGAATCCAAAGTTTGGACTGGTCACGCCGCTTGCTTCAGTGGCGACGTTGCCACCGACGGTGGCTGTTTGTTGCGCGCCAGCGCCCGGCGAAATTGAGACTGGTTGGAATGGGGTTCCGCCAGGAGCCTGATAGCCGCCGAAAAATGAATTGCCACCAGCCACCGCGCCAAATGCCAACTCGCGTAATGCATATCGGCTTGCCTCGGCAATTCGCACACGCAATTGAACTTGTTGCACGCCTGCGATGTGAGTCAGATCAACCCACTTTAATCCCGAGGCAGTCATAAAGGCTTGGATTAAGTTTGCCGTGGCAAGGTCCGGCATGGTGCCACGCAGTGCTACTGTTCCTTCAATTTCCTCAACCTGAAGATTCACGTTGAAGATGCGACCAATCTTGGACTCCAACATTTTTGTTTGCTTGGAAACAGAGGCGGCATACGTTGGCGCGGTATCAGTGGATTTTTTCGTGTCCTTCGCCACAGGATCTGCTGCGACTGGCGAGGCTTCATCTGGCCCAATACCCATGAGCGACTTTGTTGTTGCCGTGGCAAATTGACCCAAGTCTGGATTGGCGTCGTCATCGGATCGCAAAGTAATTCCAATTGTGCCGCGTGCGCTTGCAAGTTCAATTTGCGCAGCTTGTTCGGGAGTCACGGCTAGCGTTACAGAGAGTTTGCGTTGGCTTGTATTGTTGCGATCACTTGTTTCGTTTGGTTTGCCGCCAACGATTTCATCATTCACCGCAAGCACACGCATGCGTTCTTGAACTGTGCGTGTGATTTTTTCTCGCTGCGCATTTCCTTTTGCAGGCGCTTCCATAGTGGCAAGAATGTCCACAAGCGCTCCTGGGTAAAGCACCACGCCTGGAGCAGGATCGCGTAGCGACACAACGATCGCGCGGTAACCAGGTGGAATTTGGCTGGCAATCATGGATCCAGATCCTTGCACAATAAGATCCTCGGCCGTGATCACCTGTCCTTTTTTCATGGGCATCACCAAAGTGCGACCCACAAGAGATTGCATTGATGTAATCCCTTTTTTGCCATTGGCCATTGCTTTGGCGGGCACGGCAACAAGATCCTTTGCAACAAACTTGTGCCCTGCGGGGAATTCTTGGGCAGTGGCGATTATTTCACTAGAGCGTTGAACTTCAGAGCCGCCGCCAGCGACAAAGACAAATTGCACAAATACAGCCAGGAGGGCGGCAACCACCGCCATGACAAGGCCGATCATGATCAAACGAGTTGTGGACATGTTTCCATTTCTGCGATTAAGTGGAGTTTCGTAAGCTCAGTCTTGTTCAATAGTCATGTGACTATCGACACAAATCACGCAGAATCTGAGTGGAAATGAAAAATTTTGCCCCCGAATTTACAAGGAATGATTGCCCAAACTGTGATTTACGGCTCGGGTTCCTTCACCATACTGGCTCGTCCTTTTAGAACGGCTGGCAGTGGCATCATGCGGCTAAGTCCAAGCAATTGCACATTTGAATAATCGGTCTGAATGAGAACGGTAATAGGGGTGCCAAGTGGTGCCGTAGATGGATCTTGCGGAGTGAGGGTAAGGGTTGCCCCCACAATTCCAGAATTTAAAAGGGCTGCATTTACCTTATTTTCCACGTCCGCAGATGTGGAACCGGACAGTGCCGCAACCCGAGCACCAACGCGCGCGGCATGATCCATTTGGATTGATTTAAGGGCAACCCAGCCATATTCAAACCCTGCAAAAATCACTAAAATCACCACTGGAAGGGCTATAATCATCTCGGCACTTTCAGAGCCGCGGCGAGCGTGATTGAATCGGTTCAATTTCATAGAACACCTCCAAATTGTTCCCAATACCACCATGCGCCAATAGTTCCTAGCAAGATGGACGGAGCATATGGAAACCATAACTTAGGGCGCGGCTGAGGTTCTGCTTGGTAGATGATATTTTCATCTTGATTTAACTTGAGGCCATTCAAAAATCGCAAAAAGCCCATTCTGGTCATCATAATTTGATGAAATATAGCGTTTGGAATTTGGGTAATCCCGCAGCGCTTCACAACAAGCCCCATTGCCGCGAAAAAACCTACTATCGCCACGCTTAATAACAGTACCGCCGAACATTGAAGCCCAAGCCATGATCCAAATGACATCATTAATTTGGCATCGCCAGCGCCGCCACGGGCAAAAGCATATGCAGCTAGAAATACACCTCCAGCCACCCCGACTCCCTTCAATGAATCTACAACTCCAGGCATTCCAGCAACAATACCGCTGTAAGTAAGGCCTGCCACTAGTAGTGGCAAAGTGAGCCAATTTCGAATGTGCATAGTGCGTAGATCGGTAATGGTTGCCACGATTCCGGCAGCGATGAGCAAGAGCCAGACCCATAATGAGGGTCCGTGCTCTGATTGCGCCACATTTCCTAGAAAAGGCACGTCAAAGCATAATAAATTTAGAAATATCGAAGACATTAATATTATGATCCTTGAGAGTATCTCACTGTGGTGAAATATCCTAACTAGTGTAGCAAAATCAACGTGGAACTTGAAATTTATGCGTAATTCAACTGATCTTAAATGGTCCAATAGACGAGGTGCTTCCACGGCCACTGTGGTCATATTTCTGCCGGTTGTCTTAATGCTGGCGTGGTTTGGAGTGGAAATTGGATTGGCGGTTCGCTCGGTTACCAGTGCCAAGTTTGCCGCGGATGCCGTTGCTTTAGCCGCCGCGGCTCGATACAGGGACAGTGGCAATGATGTCCGAGCCGATGCTCAAGCGGCGGCAGCGGGCAATAGGGGGCCAAATGGTCCGATTGTGGTCACTATTGGAAACGGTCCAGGTGGAGGAGGCGATGTTGAATTTGGCCACTGGGACGATGAACTTAAGGTTTTTACCGTTGACTCAGATGGCGGACCCGCTGTTCGAGCGCGCGTGCGATTTGCGCCAGATCATCCCAATGGTTCACCTGGCTTGGTGCTTGGAGGATTCTTTGGAACCTCGCCCATGGCATTTGAACGCGTGAGCATTGCTGTCTACAACCCTCCGCGCAATACCACTTCACTGCTTTTGAATGCGGAAACATCAAGCGCGATCGCTTTAGATAATGATGCGCGGCTGGTTTCCAAGGGCGGCGTGTCGGTGCGATCAACCAATGCGAATGCTTGCCAGATTTTGCCTAATGCATCAATGCAACTTACTGTGTTGCGCCTGTCAGGAACAATAGATCCACAAAGCAAGTTGGCTGTGGACGGCGTTGTGGAGGAGTCTGAAGTGATTCCTGCCGATCCCATGAATGCAATAGATTTACCGACTTTTGTAGTGCCTATAGAGGAACTTCCAGAAATCGATCATGACAATATTGGCGTGACTCATGTTGCTCCAGGCGTGCATGGGTTTCTGCAAGCCAATGGTGGAACTGTGATTCTTGACCCGGGTCTACATCAATTTGTGAAAGGGATATTTATTCGCGGATCTTGCAATTTGCAACTTGATCATGCAACAATTCAATTTGCAAATTCAGCAGTGTTGAGAGTGGCCCAAAGTAGTGTGATGGAAGGAACGCCCGCGGACGGAATTGGGGATTGGTCTGGATATTGGTTTATTCAACGGGGCGCAACAGTGCCCTGGGTATTAACTGGCTCAGCGATAGTTAATTTTGAGTCGCGTTGCTACGCCCCCGATACGGCGCTTCAGATGGAATCGAATGCCCAAGCACGTTTGGGAACAGCGATTCTTGGGTCTGTAGAGGAGCATGATTCAGCTCTTCTAGAATTCACAGATGTAATAGATGAACTCACTACTCAAGCGATGCCCGGACGGGCGCGTTTGGTACGTTAATTCCTACATGTGATGGTGAAATAGTTTAAAGCGGTTATGCCGCGCTTTTTATTTCTTTTGGCAGTGTAAAAACACAAACAGCCCCGCCGAAGCGGGGCTGTTTGGAAATTACGAATGAATCAAATTTTACTGCTGTCCGCCAGTGCTGGTTGTATTGAATTCTGTGATCATCTCGGCATTCTTGCTTTGGATCTTGTCTCGAAGAGACTTAGCTGAAGCAATCGCACCACCGGCGACCACAAGTACGGAAACGGCCAACTCGGTGCTCTCGGCGCCACGCTCGTCGTTAATGAAGTTTTTAATCCAGTTTGTCATGTGAGTATCCTTTCAAATAAGTCCCTAATATACGCCGTCAAACACCTTGTTTGACGGCTTTTGACTGACATATATTACGTTTCAAAAATAGGATTGCAAATGCAAATTAAAAATTTTATTTGTGTCCTATAAATTCAATCGCGAAGCTGGACTGTTGGGGTGATTTGGATTTGTCTGGGTAAAAACACAAACAGCCCCACCGAAGCGGGGCTGTTTGGAAATTGCAGAAGAACTAAATCTTACGGATTGGCGCCAGTGCCAGTTGTGTTGAACTCTGTGAGCATTTCGGCATTCTTGCTTTGGATCTTGTCTCGAAGAGCCTTAGCTGAAGCAATCGCACCACCGGCAACTACAAGTACGGAAACGGCCAACTCGGTGCTCTCGGCGCCACGCTCGTCATTAATGAAGTTTTTAATCCAGTTTGTCATGTGAGTATCCTTTCTAAGGTTTTTCCAATTTGCCGCCAAGCACCTTGCTTAACTGTTATTGGTTACCAACAACTTATGATTCATAAATTTGAATGCAAATGCAAAATAAAATATTATATAATGTCCTATAATTATATAGCTGGGGAGGCACTTTAGTTCATTGAATAATTATTTTTGTAAAAACACAAACAGCCCCACCGAAGCGGGGCTGTTTGGAAATTACAGAAGAACTAAATCTTACGGATTGGCGCCAGTGCCAGTTGTATTGAACTCTGTGAGCATTTCGGCATTCTTGCTTTGGATCTTGTCTCGAAGAGCCTTAGCTGAAGCAATCGCACCACCGGCGACTACAAGTACGGAAACGGCCAACTCGGTGCTCTCGGCGCCGCGCTCGTCATTGATGAAGTTTTTAATCCAGTTTTTCATGTGAGTATCTTTCTGTGAGGTTTTTAATCAAACGCAACTTGACGATTTGTCTACTTGCTTATGGAAACAGGTTACGATTTAATTTTTGTTAATGCAAATTAATCTTGGAAAATATCTAAAAGTTCGTGAAATTGATACAAAAAAGCTATTTTATGGCGCATTTGACATAGTTATCGCACCTTAATTTTTGGTCAATTGGTTATATACCCATTAATGATCTAGTTTTTTACTGCCGTTAAGGGCTTCGCTTGAAGGCAATTCGGGCACTTACCAAAATTGCCAGGGTCTATCGCTGACAATTTCTGAAGCAGGCACAAGTTTTTCGCGCACGGCCTGGGAAAAATCATTCAGACCAGTATTGGTCAGGGCGCTTATGCGCAATTCGAATTTCAATTTTTTGTTGTTTGATTGCAAAATATCGGACATTGATTGAACTCGGATAATGTTCACATGTTCAATAGCGGGCCACTCTTGATTGGGTGCGGCCAGAGCAACTACAAGATCGGCGTTGAGAATTTCTTGTTGCGCGCGGGCGATTGCAGCTTGGTCAATCGAGTCGGGTGATGGAGTTGAATGAGTCGCGCCAAAAACTTCTTTTGGAAGATTTTTTTGAGTAAAGCCAGGCGCATCAACCACGCGGCAGGCAAGACCCGCAAGCACAATGTTGGCGCTTACGAAGTCGCGCGTGGTGCCGGCAATGGGTGACGTGACCGCGGCGGTTCGACCAAGCAACGCATTGAGAAGAGTGCTTTTGCCGGCGTTTGGGGCGCCAGCAATCACCACTGTGGGGGGATCAATCAATCGGCAAAGTCGCTTGCTTCGGGCAGCGTCGGCGGGCGTGGGCGCGCCATATTTTTTCCAGCGCTGTGGCTGCGCAAGCAACAGCGCTATGGCGTCCGGACTTGCCGCGCGCGCGAGCGTGTTGAGCATGCGCGATTCAATATCGCTTGTTGTCTCTATGAAAATGTCCGCTGGAGTGAGTTGATTGGGGGATACAAAAGAAATTCCAGCGTCGCTTATGGCGCGCACCAAACGTTGCCGCAGGCGTGGACCGCCATGAGGCGTGACAATCAGCGTGTTGTCGCTGGCGCGAAGCACAAGCGCCTCGTCAAGATCGCAAATGCGCCGCAAACTTGCGTTGCCAATTTCTGGAAGCGTGATTGAAAGAGTTTTTGCAAGGCGATCTGGTTGCGCTCGCATGTGCAATACGCCCACGGCGCCAGAGGCCGCGGTTGTGAGCCAGCATGCGAACTCGCGAATCAAATTATTCCTCGTGCGCGTCAATCGACGCGTTGGTGTCGTGCGAATCTTCTTCGATGGATTTTTCAGCGGCCACGCGAATGCCAATCAGCACAAGATCGGCAACATGTCGGTCCACCAAATCATCGCCGGTAAACAGCACGTCGGCGTCGCCGCCCGTGACCACCACCATTGGAAACGCCTTGTAATGCTCGGCATAACGCTCCACAAGTCGGTGCATGGCGCCGCGCAATCCTTCGTAAACGCCAAGCAACATGGCGGCCGCGGTGTTGCGCCCGAACGGTTCCTTGGGGTCTGGCTGAGCGAATGCCACGCGTGGAAGGGCGGCGGTGTTTTCATGCAGTGATTTTAATTGCAGCGACGCGCCTGGAATAATCGCGCCGCCGTGGAACACGCCTTCGCCATCCACAAAGTCCACGGTCATGGCGGTGCCTGCATCAACCACAATAACTGCTTGCTTCAGCGAGTCGTAGGCAGCCGCGGCCGCGAGCAAGCGATCTTGCCCAGGATTTGCGCCCGCATCCAAACACACGCCAATTGGAATGGGCAACTCTTTTCCAATGCGCAACACTTCTGTCTTTAAGCGCATCTCGATTTTTGTTTTCAGCGGATTCGCAAATGTGTCATTCACGCTGGCCAAAACAACAATGGCGTCGCTGTCGGACAATTCCGCCCACACGGCGGCGATTCCATCAACTATTTTATTTTCGTTGGTGTTCTCAATATGTTCCGACGCGATCAATTTGCGATCCACAAAGCGCGCGAACGAGGTGCGGGTATTTCCAACTGAAATGGCGAGTAGAGCGGACATGGGAGTTTGATTCTAGGGAGTCTTGACGAGGAGATTTTCCACCGCAAGGCGCATGCAATTGATCACGGCGCAAGCCATTTTTGCGGGCTTTCCTGCGCCAAACACTTTTCCATTCAGGGACACGCAACTCGCAAGCACGCGGCCGCTACTGGTGACCCAAATTTCATCCGCCGTGGCGAGTTCTGATTCTTCAATGGGGCGAATGGACACCTCAAAGCCAAGTTGCTTTGCTGCGTCGATGGCCAGAGTGCGCATGGTGCCATGCAGGATGGATGGATCCGTGTTGATGGGAGCCGTGGCGACTTTATTTCCGCGCACAATAAAAATATTCGAGCTTGAACCTTCGCTCACAAAACCATCGCGAATTAAAATCGCCTCGTCGGCGTGGTGGGCGCGTCCGTCAAGCATTGGCAAAATGCTTCCCATTAAACTGGTTGACTTGATATCGCATCTATGCCAGCGAAGGTCTGGTTGAATTGAAAGCGAAATGGGCGCGGCGGTGGTGAGTGTGTCAAGCGCGCCGTACGCATGGGCCATGGCGAACACGGTTGGTTGAATGTTGTCGGGCGGAAGATGCGCGCGCATGGCGGCGGCGCCGCGTGTGATTTGTAGATACACGCACGCGTCGCGCAAATTTTCGGCTTGAAGAAGTTGCTCGCACAGCGCGGGCAATTCGCGCGCGTTGAATCCCTTGATGTGTGTGAGTTGCAAACTCCGCTCAAGCCGATGCATGTGCGCATTCATGGCCATACCGGTGCGGTCAAAGAAGCGCACCACTTCATAGATGCCATCGCCAAACAAAAACCCACGATCAAGCGGGCTAATGTGGGCTTTTTCAAGAGGGAGTATGTGGCCATTCAGCCATACGTTCATGCCGCAATCCTAGCCAAAGTTTGGCTGGAAAATTTTATTGTGTGGCGTGTGCGTATTTTATTTTTTACGCGCGGCTTTGATAAAGGCTTTGGCGCGGGCGGGATCGATTGGATTTTGCCAACGACCGCCACGCTTCAGGTCGCTGCCAACGATGATGCCATCGGCAATTTCAAGAAGTTCGCTTGCGTTGTCGGCGCGCGCGCCGGAACCCACCAGCACGGGCACACGCGATGCCTCTTTCACCAAGCCAAGTTGCTCAAAGTCCACGGGTTGGCCAGTGGCTTTGCCAGTGACAATGATCGAGTCGGCTCCGCAAAAAATCAGCGTGCGGGTTTGCTCGGCGGCGTTCAGGTCGCTGGTGATGGCGTGACTAGCGTGCTTCTTTAGCACATCCGCCGCGATCATCACGCGTTGCGCGCCCAACATTTTTCGGTGCCGCAACAGAGGACCCGCGTCGGCTTGGTCAAAGATTCCCTCATCGGCAACGGATGCAAGGGCGAAACCTTCCGCGCGAATAAACGCGGCGCCGCACGCGTGCGCCACGCTCATGGCTTCTTGATTTGCGCCGGCCAAAATTTGCAGGCCAATTGGAATTTTCACGGCGGCGCGCACTGAAAGCACGCACGCGCTCATGGCCGCCACAATTTCGCTGCCCACATGGCGGCGCAAATAAGGCAAATCATGCATGTTTTCAATCATGATGGCGTCAAACCCAAGTCGTTCAAGCAACTTGGCCTCAATCACCGCTTGGCGCGCTATTTCCGAAACACGCAATTCACTGCGTGGCGAGCCAGGCAATGCCGCCAAATGCACCATGCCGATGAGGCAACGCGGAACTCCAAGAAACGCAAAATCTCCACTCATGATTGATCTCCTAAAAATAAATGTCGCATGGCTTCCCACTCCTTCGAGTCGGTGATTTTCAGCAAGTGATAATTAATGACATCCAATGTTTGCGGGTCCACTTCGCTGGAAACGGGAAACACAGAGTACAGCGTTACGATTGGCGAAGGAAGCATGATTAGGCTTTGCCATTGTGGCTGATTCATCAGCCAGCGTAGGCGCACGCTTTCACCCAACACTGCGCCAATTTGTCCGCGGTCTAAAGCGCGCAAGCAATCGTCCATTGAGGCATATGGAGTCATGTCGTATTTCATATTTGCCCCGTCCACGAAGGCCGCGGAATTTAAGACGGCCCCGCATTTCAAACGCAACAGATCAGTGGGGGTGTGAATTTCTGAATTGATTCGCGCCACGGTTAAAACGCTGGAAAGCAAACCAGCCAAAAGGCTGGTGAAGGCGAAGGCGATCAGCATCCAAAGACCGCCAGCGAAACGCCCGCGCTTGGTCTTGGGAACGCGATCGCCGTAGCCAACCGTGCTGATTGTGGCGGAGCTCCACCAGACACCCTCGCCAATGGTGCTCCAGAAACCACCACCAAATTGACTTGTATTTTTTTTGCGCTCGACCAAGCCCACGATCACTCCAAAAATTACAAGAGTGAAGAGAACCGCCCCAACAAAACGTGGAATGATTGATTGCCAAATACTTTCAATCAGGTTGAGCAAAGGCAGATGCGTATGTTTGGCAATGGCGATACTGGTTCCGCTCAGTTCAAACGCGTTTGTGAAATTCATGGTCAATTCAAATTCTGGCGTGGGGTCAACCGCAATTGCGGCAAAATCAATCGTGTTGTTTTCAACCGCGTTGATCGCTTGATCCATGTTCTCAAATTCCGTAATTGAGTAGCGCAATCCGCTGGAATTTGCGATGTGCTGAAATAGCGTGACCGCCAAACCGGACCATTGCCCACCGCCGGAACGAAACGCAAACGGCGCCATATTGAATACGCCAACACGAAACGGCGCGTGGGTTTCAAGGCTTTGAACGACGGGCATTTTCAATTTTGGATTTGGATCGGAAGGCGCGATGGAAATTGGCGGTTGTTGCGAAGTGTTGGTGGCCGCGGTGGAGACTGTTGGAGCCGTATGAATGGTGTTGATTTGGCCCCAAGCATTAAAGCCACATATGGCGATCAGGCAAGCAATGAGAAAAATAGCGCGCGCACTTGGCATGGCGGCTCAGGATACGCTTGCAGTTCAATTATGGCGATTGGTGAACTAAAAAATCGTGTGGCGGTGATCACAGGCGCAAGTAGCGGCATTGGCGCGGCGACTGCGCAAGCCATGTCCCGCGCAGGAATGCGCGTGGTTCTTGCGGCGCGGCGTACGGATCGACTGGAGGTATTGGCCGCGGATATTCGCGCGCGGGGTGGCGAAGCGGTTGTTGTAGAAACAGATGTCGCGCAGCCTGGCTCTAGCGAAAAATTACTGGCGCACGCCACACGCGCATTTGGCGTGGTGGATGTGGTGTTTGCCAACGCGGGCTATGGCGCGGAGATGGCGGTGCACGACATGTCCATGTCGCAGATCCGCGAAATGTTCGAAGTGAATTTTTTCTCCGCCACGGAATTGATCACGCTTGCAGCGCGAGACATGATCGCGCGGAATCGACGCGGACATTTGTTGATGACATCAAGTTGTTTATCCAAATTCACCATTCCGTATTTAGGCATGTACGCCGCAACCAAAGCAGCGCAAGCCATGGTGACGCGCTCCATGCGCTTTGAACTTGCGGCACACGGCATTGAAGTTTCAAGCGTGCATCCAGTGAGCACCGCTACGGAATTTTTCCAACAGGCGTCATTGCGCGGCGGGATAGATCCCCAAGGAAAGATCGTGCCCGACCACGCGCCAAAGATGTTCATTCAAACTCCAGAGCAAGTTGCCAATGCGATTGTGCGTTGCCTGCGCAAACCCAAGAGCGAAGTGTGGACTAGCCTCATTGTGAGGCTGGCCTCTGGATTGATCAATGCGTTTCCTGGCATGTACGACATATCGCTGCGCAAGCAGGCAAAGGTCATGTTGCATAGCCAAAAAAAACGCTTAAATAGCCTAGAAAACATATAGATAAATCCCGGTTTCCCAACAGGGCGATTGGCAACTATCTTTCATCGTTGGCATTTGATTTGAACACGTTATTTATTTTTACAACAAAAGGATTTCAGCCATGGCAATTCGAATTGGTATCAACGGTTTCGGTCGCATTGGTCGCTTGGTGTATCGCGCGGCGGTGCAGCGGGGCGGATTTGAAATTGTTGGCGTGAATGATTTGGTGCCAGCGGACAACTTGGCGTATCTCCTGCAGTACGACACCAACCACGGCCGCTTTCAACATGAAGTGAAGGCTTCTGGCGAATCTTTTTCAGTGGCCGGCATGACCACGCGCACATTGAGCGAGCGTGAGCCCGCCAAACTTCCATGGAAGGATCTTGGTTGCACGTATGTGCTGGAGAGCACCGGTCGCTTCACGGATTTCGAGGCCGCCACAGGCCACATTACCGCTGGCGCCAAGCGCGTTGTGATTTCCGCGCCCACCAAAAGTGAGCAAGAAGTTCCAACGCTTGTCTACAAGGTCAATCATCAGCAATACGATCCCGCGCGACACACCGTGATCAGCAACGCAAGTTGCACCACCAATTGCTTGGCGCCAATTGTGAAAGTGATCATGGATGAGTTTGGTCTTGAGGAAGGCTTGATGACCACTGTTCACGCCGCCACCGCGACGCAACCCACGCAAGATGGTCCATCAAAGAAAGATTGGCGCGGCGGACGCAACGCGTACCAAAATATTATTCCCGCAAGCACCGGCGCCGCCAAAGCCGTGGCGTTGTGCTTGCCTGGCACCAAAGGCAAACTTACGGGCATGAGTTTCCGCGTGCCTGTTGCCAATGTGAGTTGCGTGGATTTAACGTTCCGCACGGGGAAATCCACCAGTTTGGACCGCATTCATGCCGCAATGAAAGCCGCTTCCGAAGGTGCCATGAAAGATGTGCTTGGTTACACGGAAGAAGAAGTTGTGTCGAGCGATTTCATGAGTGATCCGCGCAGCAGTATTTATGACGCGCGCGCGTGCATTCAATTGAATGACCGCTTCTTCAAGGTGATTAGTTGGTACGACAACGAATTTGGCTACGCGAATCGTTGCGTGGACATGTTGCAAATGATGGCAGACAAGGACAAGGCTTGATGCAACCCGGAGGCGTCGCGACGAAAGTCGCTTCCGGAATTCGTCGTGTGCGGTTGACCTGGATGTTCCGCACAATGGCGGTGGTGGCTGCGCTTGGAATGCACTGTGGACTCGTGGCGCAGACAGATCCAGCGCAATCGCCAGTGTCAAAGCCGCTCTACAAGGTTGCACCAACGGCGACCTTTGCATTGAAGGATGAAAAGCGCGCGAAGACACTGGAGATGACCGTCGTCTGGCCACAGGCTCCATTGGAGGCGAACGTGAAATCGCCTGCGCATTTTCCGTTGGTCGTCTTCTCCCATGGACTCGGCGGCTCGGACGAGGCGTTTCCGTTTCTCGCGGACTACTTAGCGGCGCGCGGATACGTCGTGATCCGCCCGACGCACGCCGACAGCGCCAAGTACATGAAGACTCCGGGGGAATTCATAAGAGATCCTCGTGCGTCGGCCAAGAAGCTGGATCTGCGAGACCGAGTGCAAGATCTGGTGTTCATTCTTGATTCCCTCGCGGACATCGAGAAAGGACCGCTGGGCGGAGGTGGAGTTGGCGAAAATATATTGATCGATCGTGCTCGCATCGCGGCGGCGGGGCACTCGGCGGGCGCACTGACCACGATGCTGGCGACCGGCACGCAGGCGCGAGCGTTGGACAAGACCGTCGCGTCGTATGCGGCAGGAATCAAGAGCATCGCGGAGCCACGCTTCAAGGCTGGCGTGGTGATCTCCGGAGCGGGCCTGAAGAACAAGATGCTCTCGGAGGATTCCTGGAATAAGGTTTCAGTTCCGCTGATTTTTTTCGATGGTTCCCTTGACACATCCAAGGCGAGCGACGAAACGCCAGAGAGCCGAAAGGACGGCTTCAAACATTCCCGCGGCACCGTGGGCGGCGGTCCGCCGGCATGGCTTGTGTTCATTCAGGGCGCAACGCACTCGAGCTACGGCGGCAAGACCAAGGCGCTGGCTCTTGACGCCGGCGCGATGGATCCGACCGATCCTCAACTCGTCTCGGCTATCACCAACGAAACCACTTTTGAATTTTTGGAGGCTTCGCTCAATGGCAGTCAGTCCGCCAAGGATTGGCTGGCGAACCCGAAGAATCTGCAGACGCTTGGCCAAGGCAAGGCCACGATCCAAACGAAGTAGCGAATTCGCTCAGTTGATTTGACTGGCGCGCCATGTGGCCACGGCATCGATGTGCATCTTTTTCCAATTGATGAGTGACGGACTAGCGGAGCGTGTGTCGTATTCAATCACGTCGCGGACGCAAAGCCAAATGATTTATTTTTAACTCACAAAGTGTCAATGCATAAGCGCGTAGACCAATGCCGCCGTTTCAATTTTGGAAAGCGCGCCGCCGCTCCAATTGGCCGCCACCGCGGATTGGTTCACGCCTTCATACATCTTGTCAGCGGTGCAGTTGAACAAGCATTTGGCTTTGTTCACGCCCTCCCACACTTTGGCGCCATCGATATTGAAAAGCACCTTGGCCTTGTTCACGCCCTCGTAGACATTGTTGCCCGAGATGTTGAACAAACACTTGGCCTTGTTGGCGCCTTCCCAGGCTTTGTCGCCATCGATGTTCAAAATATATTTTGATTTGTTCACGCCTTCATACAGAAAATTGCCGGCCAGATTGCACACCGCGGTGCCGCGATTTGGTCCTTTGTAAAAAATGCGCGTGCCCATGGTTGTTGCTCCAAATAGAGTGGCAAGCAGCACAATGAATGCGGCCCGCGAAAGAATTGTTGTTGCTCGACGCAAGGTTTGCATGATGTGATTCTCCAGAAGTGTGTTGAGCCGCCAATGGGGCTTCACAGAAACAAGTCTACCTTGCGGGCTTGCAGTTTCATGCATGGCCAACATTGCGTGGCAGTTTGTACATAGAACTAAGACGCGATTGCATGAAGAGAACGAGCGATTCAATTTCGGTCATTCATAGGATTACGTGAAGAGAACTGGCCATTCAATTTCTGTCATTGATCGCAGGGGCACAACAAAACCAGGCCCCGGAATAGGGACCTGGTTTCGCGGAGAATGTTCTTTGGCTTGGTTGCGACCCGCGTGTTAGTTGCGTTGAGCGCTGAAGAACAGCGGCTTGAACTCAACCAATTCCGGTGCCGTGTCTTCAAGATCAAATTCACGGGAAATGTAATCGGAGCTCCAACCATTCACCCGCAGTGAAGCTGGCGTTGAAACATGGTGCGTGGAAATTTCCGTGGCAATGTTGATCAAGTCGTAGGCCCGCATGGTGGCTGGAAGCACACGCAAGCGTCGCTCGGTCAGCGCCGACAAATTGGCAAAGCCGTAGCGTGCCGAACAATCATCAATGAGAGATTGAAAGCGATTGAGCACCGGAGCGGAACTTTCCGTCTTGGGCAACTTCATGATGAATGAGTGCAAGCGTTGCACTTCGGCCAGCGAGGCCCACGAGCGTTGCGACGCCGCGAAGCGATCGCGTAGAACGCTGAAGCCTTCTTCGTTGTCGAAGGTTGAAAGTGCCCGTTCTAAAACATGTTGCGGTTCCTTGCCCATTCGCACGGCGCTGGTGAACGCGTTGGTCATACCCACCATTCCGTTGAGGCAGATTAGCCGTAACAAACCCAAATGCAATTTGGCGTCGCCCAATCCGTCAACGGGCACGGACATGGTGAATTGATTGCGGAACAAATCGGGACCAATTGGCAAATTGGAACCGCCAGAACGCGGCTTGCTGGAGCACATCAACACGCCCTCGGAATAAAAAGTGCTTTCAACTTGGTATCGCTGCAGCAATTCGTAGGCGCTGTCAAAGTCAATCATGGGACGTGATTGTTGCGACAAAGAAAGCAACTTTGGCCCGCCGCGTGGCGCCCGCTCAATGGTGAGGCGGAACTTTGGATCGTTCTTCTTCTGCACAATGCGGCTGATGAGTTCGTTGGGCGTGAAGTACAGGAACATTTTTTCCTGCACATTCAGGAACAGGGCCAAGCTGTGCCAAAATCGGCGGGTGGGCTTGAATGATTCGCCGCCAAGTTCAATGGTTCCACGGAAGGCGTACTTGTTGTTCTTGTCGCCAACAAGATCTGGTTGCGTTTGCGGCACAAAGTTGAAATCGCTTAGGCCAATGTTGCGTGTTTCAAATGTTGGAAACATGCCACGCGATTCTTTTGAACGCAATGTCTTGACATCGCCAGGGCTGTTGACAAAGCCGGGGTACGCCAAGTTTGTCACGACTTCGCCGTGAAGCGTGGACGCTGGTTGAACCACGCTTGAGCGATCCCATGCCGAATGTGCCGGACTTGCCGGAGTGGGCGCAACAGGTTGCGAACGGGTGACGGGCTTTGGCGTGGGCTTTGGCGCGGGAGTTGGCGTGGGGGAGAAACTTGGATTGACGAAGTCGAACATTGGATGCCTTTAGAAAGTTGTGATTGAAAGAACTGAACTTGAAGTGTGAATGAGAAGATGCAAGAAAGAATCAGACGATTGAAACGCATGTGTCGCAAGCGTCTATAGATAGAACGGATGAATGTTGAAGCTGTGACAGGGTGAATGAAATGGCTGATGAATGCGTCAATGAATTGATCAATGAATGAGCCATAAAAACGACTTGCGCGGTGAGTTGAGGAGCGTGCTTTTTCACTGGTATTTGCCTACTCTGGAATAACAATGGTGCCACGCGAACGCGTTCTGGAATTGCGTGAAATCCAGGAAATGGATGTGCTTGGAGTCACAGGCTGGGCAATCCGCAACTCCATTTGTTTGGCGATGGCGTCTATGTTTAGATTGGCCGTGAGACTTTTCCACTTGCCATCTTGAAATGCGAACTTGTAGCGGGGCTCCGCGATGCGCGTGAACGGAAAGTGGGTGGCGCGACATTGCACAATTCGCTTGACTGGAAATTCCGGAAATGGACGCAGCACTCGTCCGCAAATTTGTACGGCCGGGCCCTTGGACGATGGCCTGCAGAAGACCGTCTTCATTTGCGGACAATCAAATCCTTCGGCAAGAACAAGCATGGAGCACAACACGTCCAATTTGCCAGCCATGTAGTCGGCGATTTGTTGCTCACGATCGCTTTCACCATCCACCACGGCCACACGGGCGCCGCCTTGGGTCAATATGCGGGCGCATTCATCGGCCTCTGATTTGAAACGAAAGAACGCCGCGGCCTGGCCCCACTCTTGCGGATCACGCAGCCAGCAATTGGCCACGGATTGCGGCGAATATGTGTCCAAACAATAATGATCAAACTTGCTCAGCCAACCTTCGCGAATCAGTTCGCGAATGCTGACATCGCGAATGACTTTCTCAAAGCACAACTTGATGCGGTCTTGGCGAAATGGCGTGGCGGTTAAACCCAGCACCAACTTGGGACGCATCATGGAATGCAGCGAGGCCATGCTCATGGCGCCGTCGTGATGCGCCTCATCCACAATAAGTAGATCAACCTCTGGCGGCGAACGGTCGAACATGGAAATAGTTTGCATGTCAACGTTGAAACCAAACGCAATGTTTTCTTGCGAGGCCTGCGTGAGCAAATTGCGACGCATAGCGGTCCAACCAACTCGAAGGCCATACGTGCGTTGCAGAATGCTGGCGGTGGCAAGCCCCATGAAAGTCTTGCCTGAACCAGTTGGACTAAGAACCAACGCCGAACGCTCGCTGGAGCGAACATCGTGGTTGGCAGATTGATCCGCGGTCGCATGGTGCTTGCCCGCAAACGGATCGCGTTGCGTGGATTGACCCAGCTCTGGACAAATCTCGGAGTTGCGAAGCAGGTACCCAAGCGTCTTACGAATGACCCGCGTTTGATAGACACGCGCCCTGTGCGACGCGGTTTCCAAATTGGCAATCAGCGTGCCGGGGTCGGAAAAATCCATGCCCGCGATATGTGAGTTGTTTGTTGACATTGGTCAACCAATGAACGCCGTACGCCGGCGTTTGTGACACTTGAAATCCGTATTTATAGATGCGGAAATTTGGGTGCCAATGTGGTGGGGTTCTGGCTTGCGCCGCCCGCCGAATCTTTGCCAACAAATTGAAATGCGTGCTGTCACAGATGCAATTGTGAATCGTTTGAAGGGCATGAGCAATCAACCCAAAAACCCAAATGTCAATGCAAGTGTCCAGGAGGCTATGAAGCAACTTTTGAACCAAACCCAGGCGCCGGTTGAGACCCCGGCCGTGGATGCCCGTGACGTGTCTATTCCCGCCCGAATTCTGGTGGCGATGCGTTTGATTGAGTTGATGAAGGGCTCGCAAAACAACGCCGCGGAATTGATGGGCGAAATGGCGAGCCAGTTTGGCCCGGATGTGCTTCGAATGGCCCAGCGTGCTCAACGGGCTCAGCGAGCGGTGCCAAAGCGAAACACTCCAGAGCGTGTCACTTATGTGGCCGCCATGGAGGCGGTGCGAAATTATGTCAGCGGCGAGCATGGCTTCTTTGATTTCACAAGTGGTGCTCAGGCAGATACTTCCGATGCATATGCCAAGCAATTACATGATGTGTTGCAGAGCGGACTTGTGGCGATGCCAGAGCCCCAAAGCAAGCCGTTGCCCAAGAAAAAATCCAAGGTCAAGAGTGGTGGGGATGTGGTTGGAAATGGGGTTGTGAATCCAAGTCTTGTGAATCCAAGTCTTGCAAACACGCCGCACATTCCAAATGCCGCTGGTCCATCCACGCCGTTGCAGGGGGTGAACCCGGTTGAGCAGCCTAAGCCGCCCAAGGAGCACCTGAATTAAGGTGACAGAAATTGTCACTTTCAAAGGGGCGCCGCCCCTCTATGGGGGGCGATGTGTTTGCGGCGAAGATGTTGGGGCTGAAAGTATGAAAGTGTCAGAAATTGACACTTTCAAACACGGGGGTCGCTTCTTATAGAGGGGCTGCATTTCCGGCGAAGTTGTTCCGGGTGTCCAAAGTTGTATTTCGGTTTGAAACTTTTGTAATTGGGGTTGTTCCACCTTGCCGTCAAGTTGGAAGAGGTGTCCGACGCATTTGACCTTTTAAAGAAAGAGATTCATGAAACTGAAGCGTAATAAAAAGAAATTGAAGACAAAGAATCCGCTCTCGATCAGTGAGATTTGCCGTGAGGAGTTATATAAGTGGGAACTTGACTGCCAAGCCAAGTTGGCGGTTGGCCAGCGTTTGGGCTACGAGGAGTTGGCCATCTATATGTACTGGGTGGGCAACTTGTCCCAAGAGACCAAAAGCGGTCTGCCGGCAAACCGTCTTGATGGCCACGAAGTTGTCCTGAATAAGGCGATCAGTTGCCTGGCGGCGGCAAGTGAGAATCCAGCGGAAAATGCCAGCTTTGACAGCATTGGTCAGTTGAAGTGTTACGCCAATTCAGCATTCAGGTCCGCCGCTATGGATGTCGGACGTCGGCAACATATGACTCTGCCGTGCGGTAAGGGCAAGCAGGCGCTGACCCGTGATGAAAAAAAGCAGTTTCGCGTGAAGCGGATCATCGACAACCCTGCGACCGGTCCGCACTGTGTGGATGTGTTCATGGATTCACGGAGCGGGTTTGACCGCCTTGAACATCAGGAATTGCAAGCCAAACTCAAGCAACTTGTGACCGATGTGTTGTCCCAGTGCAAACAGGCGAAATATGTGCAGGTACTTCACTTGGACATGCAGGGAATGAAGGGACCGCAAATCGCCGCCGTTCTTGGCACCAGTCATGCCAACGCTCGTCAATTGTTGTGTCGGGCGAAAGCGTATTTCGCCAAGACGATTTTAGCCAGGCCCGACGCCCACGAGTTGATGAAGGAACTCATGGGAAGCCACATATATCATCGATGTGAAACCATCACTCTTCATACCAAAGCCACCAGAGAGCGCGTGGTGGATTTGCTCGACGAGCCTAATGATTCAGAATTTGCTTTGTGCATCGTTGCCTAAACGCAATCAGCTGACATGATTGACGGACGCGATCGCCGGACGTGATCGCCGGACGCAATCGCCGGCCGGGATTCTCCGGACAAAATCAATTCCTCAATGTGATTGCGTCAATGCCTTGGCCGCGGCGTTAATTTCGTGGCGCCAACTTTCGGGCTTCATCAACACAACTCGACCGCCATAGGCTAGAACCCTTCGAATGGTTTCAATTTTGCTGGATGTGCTAAAAGACACATGCAGTTCGGTGGTGGCGGGGGTATGTTCTGATCGAGTACTCGAGGCGTGACTTGCTTTACTTTTAATCTTGCGAATGTGCTGGGTTTGTCGCTTGGTCCAAATTTCACCCAGCCCCATGTTCAGCGCGTAGTACGGCGTGTCTTGTGGCAAGTCGCGATACACCAACTCAACGTCGAATGCCTTGTTGTCATCGGGCATGCCGCCAACCGCGTGTTCCATGCGCGCGCGCAGGTCTATGGATTTCGCTTTGATGGCGCGGGGCTCGGAGGAATTTTCATATTCATGTCGCTGGGCCTGATGTGGATCAATGTCCAATCGATGCAGGGCGAACGATTTGATTTGCTCTGGATTTTTACTTAAAAGATCTTGGCACATCGCATAGACACCGCCGTGTCGAATAAAAATATGCAGGGGCAACAACTCGCGCGTTTCATCGGATGTGGTCGTGCCCTTCACGCTGCGATATTTGACGGAGATCACGCGTTGGTCAATGGCTGCTTGCAACATCATCAACCATTTTTGTTGCAGTGAATCAGAGGAGTAACTGTATTGTAAATTATCAGCGTCGCCAGCAAACGCGGCGGGCAGTTCAAAGTCCGCAATGAACAACACCTTGGCCAAACGCTCAATGCGAGATTCCTTGTTCGCGTTGGCGGATTTCGCGCGCGCGCGAAGTTCGTCCACTTGCTTTCCAAGAAGTTGATCAAGCTTTGCGTGCCACGGTGTACCCGCCAGTGATGCCGCCAACTTTCGCAGAACCACCAGCAAATCGTCGGGGATCAGCGGCGCCAACGCCGCGCCCGATGGTGGCGCCGTCATTTGGTATCCATGATCGCGCTTGTTGAGAATCTTGGCGCCGCCAGATTTCATGTCCGACAACATTCGCTTCACGGTGCGCGCGTCGCGATGGATGGCGTGCGTCAAGGCCTTGAGCGAAATCCATTTTCCGCAATCGCCCGCGTCCATCAGTAGTTTTGTGATGATGGAAATAGACTCATGTCGCAAAGGTTTTGATTTTGCCATGTCGACCTCATGCAAAGAGTTGTGGAGGCGAAAAACAATTCAAGCCAATGCGTGCTAGACCAAGATTAAGCGCTATGTAACGGACAGTTTGAACTTAGTCGTAAATACTGTTGGCGTCTTCGACACTCTTGTACTTGAACATTTGCAGGCCAACGGAAGCGCCCGCCATTAAGCCCTTTTGCGCGCCGACGTACACGATCACGCCGTTGGTGTACTTGGCAACTCCCGTAACGCCAGAATCGCCGCCCACCGCCGTGCCACTGGCGCTGCCCGCCATTGTGTTGGCTTTGAACTCTTCAAGCACTTTTTTAGTTTCAAATACAATGATCATTTGCAAGCCTTGTCCGCCAACTTGCAGACCAATGTTTGGATTGTTTAGGGCGGCCCAGCCAATTTGTGTTCCGTCTGGAGCGAACACGGCGCCGCGGCCATACTCGCCACCACCAAACAGAACGCCCCATTTGCCGATGCCTGGAAACACGGCGTAGCCGGCGCTGGATTTCAGTTGATCATTCAAACCTGGAATGGCGTTGGTGAAATAGTCCTTGCCTTGACGCGCCTCAACAAGGAATGAAGAGCGATCATCTTTA
>CAIKXA010000080.1 GCA_903831295.1 uncultured bacterium
AAACTCGCTCACTGGCATCACATTCACCATGAATCTTGCCCAAGGCCTAAGCGTGTGGAATGGTTCTGGCTATGACGCGTCGGTCAATACCTTGAACTTTAGTTACGGCTCGCAAAGCACCTCCAGCACCACTGGTGGCTCGCTTAGTTTTTTAGGTGCCGCTAACACCCATTTGCACCCGGAGTACACGTTGAGCAACTCAATTGGCGATCCAGACAATGGCGTTTACCTTGCCGCGTTCACCTATCAATCCGTGGGCATGATCAGTAGCGATGTGTTCTATGCGGTGTTTAACTTGGGCATGAGTGAAGAGGATCATGCCGCGGCGACCGAATGGGTTGAAGTAAATCTTGTTCCAACACCAGCCGCGTTCGCGTTGCTTGGATTGGCTGGACTTGCCTCGCGCCGTCGTCGCTAGAGAGCGGCGGTGCAAGTTTTTTATTCCGTAGACCTGACTACTTTTTTCCCGTCACAACTGTCTCTGATGGGAGCAAATCCACCATCACTTGAGCGGGCTCAACGCTTTTGGTGAGTTGACCCATGGATTGCATTTGCGTGACCAACGTGCTCCAGCGCGCGGGATCCATGGATCCATATCCATGCGCCAGCGTCCACGGACCAAGCACATATTTGCGCATGCGCTGCGCTGCAATGTTCATGGCTTCAAGCGACATGGATGGATTCATTGCCGCAATCTTGGGATTGTATTTCGCAGGATCATTCATGTAATTCGTCCACCCAGCGCGCATGGCGAGCGACAACTTGATGGCGGTATCGCGGTTCTTGTCCAGCCATGTTTGAGAGCTGCACACCACGGCCGTAAATGGGTCGTAGCCGCTTTCAGCAATGTCAAAAACTTTCACAGGAATCTTTTTCAAATCCATCTCCACCGGTTCCGCAGTGACAAAGCATTGTGTGGCAGCTGCTTGATCGCTTTGAAAAACAACCAACGAGCCTCCGTATGGAATCAGCGTGCATGTGGATGGTCCGTATGTTTTGTCCATCCACTTTAAGAATGGCATGCCTGGTTCAATGGCCAGCTTGCCGGAACCTTTCCAAACCTGCTCCAATGAGTTGGCGCCGCAAGACGCGTGCGTCATGAATCCCATGGGCGAACGCTCAAAGATGGAAAATGTTGCGACGATGTTTCCGCCTTGCTCGCGCAAAGTCAGCACTTGATCTGCGCTGACCACGCCGGCTTCGCACGCGCCTTGCGCGATCAGTTGCGATACGGAAGTTCCAGCCGCGCCCTTGATAATTTCCACATCAAGCCCCTGCGCCTTGAACAAACCATCTTGCTCCGCGGCGTAAATGCCCCCAAATTCAGGCTCTGGAACCCAATTCAGTTGCAAGCGAATTTTTGGCGTTTTGGTTGTTGCGTTGCCCCCGTCGCACGCGAACACAAGCAAACACGATGCGGCGACAAGCGATTGAAATAATTGATTCATTGATTTCATAATGGTTCCTTAGTGAATCAGCGTAGACGCGTGCCACTTGCGAAGCGAGAGCCACCCTAAAAAACTTACGGCACCGAACAATACGAAGCCAACCGCCGCCGAAAGCGCCACCGCGGCGAACACCAAATCCGTACGCGCGCCGCGCATGGACGCAAGCACAACCATTCCAAGCGGAGCATCTTCGCCGGCGTAGCCAGAAACAAATTCGCCAACCACCGTGCCAATCACGGCTAAGCCCGCCGCAATGCGCAAGCCCGTGACAATGTTTGGCGTGGCGCTTGGTAATTCCAACTTCCACCAACGCGTGAACCGATTGGCGTTGTAAATGTGGAACAGCTCGCGCAGCGCGGGATCAGTGGAGCGAAGTCCATCAAGCGTGTTGGCCAATACTGGAAAAACCGCCACAATCGCGGCGCTGGCCACAGTCGCACTAAGTCCATAGCCAAACCAAATCACCAACAATGGCGCTATGGCAACCAGCGGAACCATTTGAAAGAGCGATGCCAGCGGATAGAGACCGCGCTGCAAAAATTTGCTTTGACTCAACACGCTTGCGCATGTCATTCCCACCACCGCCGCGATGACAAACCCAAGCCCCGCGCTGATTGCGGTTGAAAGCGTGGCCTGCAGCAATTGGCGTGAATCAACATTGGCGGCGCGCAGAATCATGAGCGGCGACGGCAGCAAATACGCCGCGGGCTTGAACACCATCACCGCAATTTCCCACGCCACAAGCAGCGCGATGGCCGTGAATATTGGTGGCAGCGCCACACGTAAAATATTTTTCATCGCGCCAACCCCGCTACTTCCGTGGCTTGCGGCGGCATCTGTTGCGTCATCTGTTCATAGACGCGCTCGCACAATGAAACAAACTGCATGCTTGTTCGGTGCGCCGCGCCTTTGGGCAAGTCAATTGCAATCGCGGGCATGGTGCGCCCGGGTTTGCCCCGCATCACCACAACTTGCTGAGCAAGCGACACAGCCTCTTGAATGGAATGCGTCACAAGAATTGCCGTGGTGCCCGTTTGCTGCCAAAGCTGGCGCAGTTCCTCATCAAGGGCAAGCCGAGTGACTTCATCCAGCGCGCCAAATGGCTCGTCCAACAATAAAAGTTTGGGCCGCGTCACCAATGCGCGAGCCATGGCAACTCGCATTCGCATGCCGCCCGAAAGTTGCGCCGGCATTTTGTGCTCGCTATCCGACAACTGCATCTTGGCCAACATTTCACGCGCCGCAGCAAGCCTTGCTTGCGCCGATACACCGTTCAGTTCCAGTGGCAGCGCCACATTTTGCAGAACGTTTCGCCAAGGTAGCAAACGACCTTCTTGAAAACAAAAACTAATAGCGTTGGATTGCGCCGCAGCAAGCGCTGATTGCCCGCGCGGGGCGTGATCGCTTTGGGAATCACTTTCACCTCCAGCCGTGAACACAATCTCACCGCTTGACGGAGCGATCAACCCACCGATCAAACGCAACAATGTTGTTTTACCGCCACCCGAATCACCAACGATCGCCAAGAATCCACCGGGCTTTAATTGCACATCCGCATGGCGAATCACATTCGCGCCAGCAAAGTTGTGGCTGACGCCGCGAACATGCACGCCAATTGCCTCGCGCATTGTTTGTCCCGTCATTGCGGAACACTTTCAAAACGTGGCAATTGCGGCGCGAGCGAGAGTCTCACTCGACCTCAATTTCCACTTCGGATGCGCTTGACGATTTTGGCAATTTCGCAGCCAACTGCGCCTCTAGTTCTTTTGGATCCATTCCACTTGGAATAAACACCAGCGCGATCACTTGGCGCTTCTCGACAAGAATGGACGAGCTCTTCACGCGGCAATGCAACAGCTTCAGGGCGTCAACGGCGGCCTTGTAGGTGTCTTGCACATTGCCCTTTTCGCCCACGCGAATTTTCACGCGCGCGCTGAGGTGCATTTCTAAAAACAGAATCAGCAACCATGCGAACACGGTCACAAATACGGCGGTAGCCCATTGACCAAGTCCGCACGCCAGGCCAAGCAATACGCACAAAATCGCCTTGCCAGTGATCTTTGGATTGTCCAGCACTGTTCGGAAACGAATCAAACCACCAATGCCGAAAATCACCAACGCCATGGATGAATTCACCTGCACAAGCTCAGCGACAACGGCGCCAACAACCGCAAGCACCACCAACGACTTGCGCTCCTCATGGTCCGACAACGGATTCAGCCTGGTGCTGCGGCGCGGATGTTGCGCGATCAAAGTGGCGAGCAACACGCTGAGCAACAAGCCTGAGAATAATTTGATGATGAACCATGTGTGAATAAATCGCTCGAAGGACTGGGTGATGTCATTGAACGCCCCGCCATTGGATTGCGTTGTGGTTGTGGCCGCCTTGGTCAGCAACTCGCCAAGATCTTTTTCAGCGAAAGCGAATTGGGTGACGAACAGAATGGCGAACAGAATGCATATGTATTTTGCAAATTTCATGGTTTGATGACCTCTTGGTTTATAGAGTATCTTTTCACTGTCCACTGTGTTGATTAAAAATGTAGGAGTTGCCATGTCAAGTACTGCGAAAACGTTTCAGCCAAATTTCTTCGCCAACTTTATCGCCCAACACCTAAACACCGCGCGCGCCGTGATATTGCTTGCCATATCGGTCTTCTTGGCTCCATCAATCGCCGCATGCCAAGAAGATCCCAACGCACCCGTGCCCGCCGCAGCCCCTGACACCAAGCATCACAAAGATAAAGACAAGGATAAAGATAAAGATAAGAACAAAGATAAGGATAAAGATAAGGACAAAGGCGCCGACAAATCCGGCGTGCCTGGAAAAACCGCGCATGACCATGAAGCCTCGCCCAACGAAGTTTCTTGGCTGATCACCATGCATGGCGTTGATGGACAACCGCAACAAGTCACCGCCGTAAATGGCTTGGGTGAAATCAAAGGTCCTGGCACTGGCCCAGTTCCAAACGGTCCCGCCGGTGCCGCTCCGCATGATCTTCGCGGCATGGCCATTCTTCCAGATCAAAGTGTTCTTGCTGTGAACGCATTCATGAAGGACTCGCGCATTCTGCACTTTGGCGCGCCCGACGCCAACAATGTGCGCGCCTACATGAATGATTTTGCCAAGCAAGGCCCAACGAATCCCGCCATGCTTCACAGTTACGCAATTGCAATGTCGCCCGATGGTGATGTGTATGTGAGCAATCAAGACACCAACACGGTCACTCGCTACGCGGGCTTTGGTCGGGCAACTCCCGGCGCGCCGCTGCCGCATCCAGAATCGCTCGCGGGCTTTGGCAATCTGCCAGCAGGCGTATTCATTGCAAATTCGCAAGTCAGTCCAGTGGGTTTGAGCGCGGTGCGTGGAATTTGTTTTGGTCCAGACGGCTATTTATATGTGGCCGACCGCGACGGTTCGCGCGTGAGCAGTTACGACCGCAAGACGGGCGAGCGCGTGAAGATTGTGGTGAGTGAAGCCAACGGCTTGAAGAAACCAATCCAAGTGACTTTCACCGAGGACGGAAAAAGTTTATTTGTGGGCGACGATGAGACCGAGCAAGTGTTGCGCCTTGATATGGACAGCGGCTTGTGCAGCGTGTTCATTCCTCGCGGCACGGCTGGACTGCGGGCTCCATCGGCATTGGTGGTGAGCGCGAAGTGGCTTTATGTTGGAAGCCGTCTCACCAAGGAAATTCTGCGCTTTGAAATTGCAACAGGCAAGCCCGACAGCAAGCCATATGTGACGCTGCCAGATCATCCAGAATTTTTGCTGCATGTGATTCCGCCAGTTGAGCCAGACAAAAAATAAATGCGGTTTATCTGAGCAGTCGCGCGGCAAAAGACGCATGTCATTTTTACGATTGCGTTGTGAACCACCAAGAATAATTTTGGCACGCGCGCCGCACATTGTCTGCGTGCACGCAACAAGACACGCAATTTATTTTCCGCGCTTGGCCTGCCACTCATCAAAGGTGGCTTGCCTTGCCAGCAACCACGCTTGATGTCCGCAACCCTCGCGGAATTCAAACGCGTGCGTGCGCTTGCTCATGTCGCGCGCCGCAAACTCCGGGGGCAAGTGCGCCGCATCAAGCTCTAAACGCCGCGAATTACTGCTAAACCAAATGGTTCCCTGCGGCGAAAGCCACTTGGGCAAACTGCCAATCAACGCCGGCCAATCACGGTCAACGCTGAAGCTAGAAGCCTCCATGCGCTTGGAATTTGAAAATGTGGGCGGGTCGCAAACGATCACGTCGTACTGTTCGCCGGGCTTTGGCCCACGATCAAGCCACGCCAAACAATCCGCCTCAACCAGTCGGTGCGCATCGCCGACATCAAAACCATTTAGGCGCAAATTGCGCAGGGTCCACGCTTGATACGTGGCGCTCATGTCAACGGTGGTGGTGGCCACGGCGCCGCCATCAATTGCGTAACACGTAAAACTTCCGGTATATGCGAACAAATTCAACACGCGCAAACCTTTGCAGCGTTGGCGCACCATATCGCGCGTGGTGCGGTGATCAAGAAATAATCCCGTGTCCAAATAGTCCGTCAAGTTCACTTCAAAGCGCAGGCCTTGCTCACGCATCACACGCAGCGCGCTTGGCGCGTTTTCCGCCGCGGCCACTTTTTGATATTGCCCTTGGCCATCATCCCCACCTTCGCGGCGATTCTTCTGGCGACGCCGCTCCTTCACAAAAAGTTTCTCGCGCGGAATTTCCAGCGACGAACAAATTTTTTCGATGCAGTTCGCCTCGTGCGCGTCTTGCTGCTCCTCGGTTTCATCTTTGGTGCGCGGATGCAACCACGCCACAACTTCGCCGCCGTACCAATCCACCACGGCTGGAAATTCGGGAATGTCGCGCTCGTATAAACGGAACGCGTCGTTGCCCGCCTTGGCCGCCCACTTCTTCAACTGGCGCAGTCTTTTTGAAAGCCGATTGGCGAACATGCGCCAACCCTAGCGCAAGTCAATCACCAAGAAATGCAACCGCAACAGTTGCGGCTTAGCGTTTCTCATTTTCAATTCTCTAAGAAAGAGATAGATTTGAAGCAGGATTGCCTCTAATAGGTCTTATAACCGTAATAAAAACCCAATTACGCCGCCATTTGCCCATTTGCCCCACTTTCGTTAGTCTTCTAGCCCTTCACGGAATCCGTGAAGGATTCCATAACTCTACAAAGGAAC
>CAIKXA010000081.1 GCA_903831295.1 uncultured bacterium
ATCAACTGTGTTGCGTGGTGAAGCAGGGGGCGGACCAGATCAGTTAACCAATCCACAATTACTAAGAGATTTACGCCACAAGATCACCGTGGTCAGCGGTCAACGCAATGAAATTATGCCGCCATGGTTGTGGATTGGCAGGCCGTATGGAATTTATAGTCCAAATATTCGTGAAACATTTCAGAATTCCATGTTGTGGCTTGGCTTGCATCCAGAAACACCTGGCCCACGCGATGAAAATGGCAATGGTAGTATTGATACGGCTCTCGCTGCTAACAGCGAGCTTGGCTATGGAAAGTTGGACTTGTATCGCATAGCAACATCGGATGATCCATTTCAAGATGGAAATGCATCGGCGAACCTTGCGCTATCTACGCCTGTCGACGGCCGGGACTTCAATCGCGCCATTCGTTACTTTGAGGAGATCAATCAAAAACTTGATTTGCGCAAGCCGTTACTTGTCACCTTAGATTTAAAAAACACCGCTGGAGCGAGCACGCCCGACGGCGTTCCCGACCGAACACCTGATGGATCACTTGATCAATTCATGGCATTGTCTGTGAATGAGCAACGACGTGCCATGCAAGACTTTGTGCGCGAGGCTCGTGGCCGATTGCGCGCTGCGCTTCGCATTCATTCTCCAATGACGCCTTTGCAGTCGCAGTCATTTGGTTTGATTACCACGGAAATGTTGGGCATGAACGATCAATTTGCTGATTACACCGATCGCTTTTATGAGCAATTCTTGTTTACAACCAATACCAAGACACGCGGTGCAGCCACTCGGGGTGAATCCTTGGGTGCGGTTGTTACTGGATCCCCAACAAAGCTTGCCAATGATGTGATCGCGTATCGCAGTGCGTGGAGCACTGAAGCGCTAAGTGCAAGCATGGCGGCCAACATTGCCACGTGGCGCAGTCGCGCTGACCTTATGTTTGCGCCAAGTACATCAACTGGATCGCCCGACGCAACGCTGCCTTTGCGCGCGATTCACCAACCCATACTTCCCGATACAACGGCGTACACGCAAACCACATTGGAGCCGCTTGCATTGCGGGCGGTTGATCCATCCAAGACAACGAGCCAATTTCCAAATTATGATTTTAAGACCGGCACAGATAATCCCACTTCTGTCGCTCAACCAAGCGTATCCACGGCCGATATTGTATTTCCTGGAATTGAGAAACATCCTTTCTTCACCGAAGTGTTCTTTGGCTGGGTATATCCAGCCACCACATCGGACGAAGCTGGAAATATCGAACTAGCGCGTTGGGGTTTGTGTGAATGTCCGCCGCCATCTCCAGCGCCAACTGCGCTGAAGGATTATAAATTTGTTGCAATTGTCAATGGAAAAATTGGCGCCGAAACAGCAAGTGGTGTTGACTCCGTGAAGTGGTACGACGGCAATGCCATAGAGCCAAATTCTGGAGCAGGCGCTGTGAGCGATCCCAAGCGCGATTCACTGGATGAAATCAGAACTCCCGTTGTGGTTGTGCAAGTTGCCAATCCGTGGAACGAACCAATTC
>CAIKXA010000082.1 GCA_903831295.1 uncultured bacterium
ACGTCCACGCGATATGCGCGCCGCGGCATGCGAATTCCAACCAAGGCCTCGATGACTTTTCCAAAGAACAGCGAAATGCCGCGCGCGCTTCCAAGCAGCACAATTAACAATGGAATTCCAAGCAGCGTGGGCAACAATCCAATGGCGAGCGAGCCCAACACCATCACCCACACGAACGCGGCAAGCGCCAACACAAAACCAAATGTCAAGAAAACCATCGCTCCCCACGCGTATGGATCTGAATAAATTCCGATGATTGGAATTCTTCGCAAGAAGCCCGCGGGTGCCGCAGCATTTGTTTGTGCGTCCGACACAAAGACATCGCCGCTGTTCGCGCGCGCGGCTCGCGCATCAATGACCGTTGATTCACGCGTGGCGCTTGATGGCGCTACATGCTCCTTCACACCACCGCGCGCAGCGGACAGCTGCTCACGAAAATACGCAAGCGCAATATCGCTTGGCGTTCCAAACTCCTCAATTGCGGCGGCAGCGGGCGTGCCTGCCGCGATCGCCGCGCGCAAGTGTGTTTCGGCATCAATCAATGCGTCGTGAATCAGCGCGGAGTCAGCGCCACGCAATGCGCGCTCCAACTCATCTAAATAATTGGTTACGGCGTCGTCATGCGGCTTGCCCATACCACCAGAATTATGCGAATGAATATCAGCGAACATTTGATCCTCCAGTCAGGCCGGTGCCTGAGATAACTCGATTGACCCAACGGTCGGTGTCTTTCCAAAAACTAATCCACGCGGAAAGCGTGCGGCGACCATCAGCCGTCAAACGAAAACATTTGCGCGCGGGACCCTCATTCGACGGAACAAGCGTGCTGTTGATCAGCCCCTCCGCTTCCATGGTTCGAAGCATTGGATACAGCGTGCCCTGTTTAAAATTCAGACCTTCAGGCGATTCATCGGAGAGCTGGCGCGCAATTTCATAACCGTGAATTGGCTCGGAACTGCGGGCAATTGCCGCTAAAACCACCAGCCACGATGTGCCGTTGCTGAGGTCGCGTTCAATTTTGTCAACCAGTGGTAGTGCCATTCTCTTGGTACTGTACAAAATACACTACCAATGTCAACAGCCTCACAAATAAATTCCGCCGCTATTCTTGTGCGCATGAAATCTTTCAATCGATCAATCTTCATGTTTATCGTTGTAACTGGCATCTGCGCAAACGTCTTCGCTCAAGACACCGCTCCAACCAAGCCTGCATCGGGCGTGGTGGCTGGAACCCACGTTGAAATCAAGCAAGACGGCGCCGCGGGCGGCGAACCGCGCAAGGTCAAGGGCGTCATGGTGTTCAAGGAAGGATCGGGCGCACCAACTGCCACGACCGCCGCCAATCCCGCCGACACCATCGATCCAAAAGCCAAAGCCATTTATGACGCATCAGTTGCCGCCGCGAAAAAAGTCACCAGCTTTGACGGTGTAACTCAAATGAAAATGGTAATTCCACAAGGCGAGGAATTGCCGCCAGGCTTCGGCGAACCCGCACGCTTTGTCATGGTGTTTGATCCAAATGACGGCAACGGCGTTGCGGGATTCCGTCTTGAAGTTCTCAAAGATGCAAAGCCAACACGCATCATCACAAACAAAAATGACAACACCGCGGTCACGGATCTCACTGCGAAAACATTTCTTGACCTTGGCACGAACATGAACCCAGTCATGGAAGATGTGATTCAACATTTCCCGCGCTGGATCATGGAGCAAAAAATGGGCGGCGAAGAAGAGGACGCGCCCAAGCCTGTGTCATTCACGCTTGAGCCAGAGGAAACAGTGGACGGAACTCCATGCGATGTTGTGCGCATTGTGCGACAGATGACGCTTGAGCCGCAGCCAGATGGCGACGCGGAAGAGGGCGAAAAATTAACTCCGCAAACCGTGCGCTTCACTGAAACCATCGCGTTTGCGCGCTCCGACAACATGCCAAGGCGCATAGTTGAAACCAACAACATGAATGGTGGCGCAATGGGTGGACCACCGCCAACCACGACAAATTATTCAAATGTGAAAATAAATTCCACAATTGATCCAGCGCTCTTCATTCAGAAAATGCCTGAAGGTTTCACCAAGGTCGATGCGCCAAAAGAGGAAGAGGACGAAGGCGCTCAGAGGACCCCCGCGCTCGCTTTCAGAGTTGGCGACCAAGCGCCTGACTTTAAGTTGACCAGTATTGCTGGCCCTGAAGTCACGCTTGATTCACTCAAAGGCAAAGTTGTGTTGCTTGATTTCTGGGCGACATGGTGCGGCCCATGCAAGCAAATTATGCCGGTGATTCAATCCATCAGCGAGGAATTTAAAGATAAGGGCGTTGCGGTTTTTGGCGTGAACACTTGGGAGAAAAAAGATGGCGTCGTCAAAGCCAAGACGTACATGGAGTCCAAAAAATACACCTACGGTTGCTTGTTGGCTGGCGAGGAACTTGCCAAGACCTATGGCATCACCGGTATTCCAACGCTCATCCTTATCAATAAAGATGGAACCATTGCGTTGGCCGAAATGGGCGCGGGTGGCGACACAAAGAAAATGCTTCAAGAGGCAATCACCGCGGCGTTGGCGAAGTAAGTGTCAGCGCCTGAATATTCCATTATTGTTCCAGCGTGGAACGAAGAGGCCGTGTTGCCGCAAACACTGGCGCAATTGCGCGCCGCGGCCGACGGCGTGGGCCGCGCCTATGAACTTATTGTTGTTGATGACGACAGCAGCGACCGCACCGCTGAAGTTTCACGCGCGGCCGGCGCGCGCGTGGTGCAAGTAAAGAAACGACAGATTGCCGCGGTGCGCAACGCGGGAGCGCAAGCGTGCAACGCTCCGTACATTATTTTCTGCGACGCGGACACGTTTGTTCCCGAGACCGTCATTCGCAACGCGCTTCTTGAAATGGATGAGGGCGCTGTGGGCGGCGGCTCACGCGTGGCGTTTGACAGCCGCGGATCATGGCTTGCGGAAGTGTTCTTCGCGGTGTTCAAGGTCTACTGGTATATGAAAAAATTAGCCGCGGGATGTTTTTTCTTCGCGCGCCGAAGCGACTTTGAGGCCGTGGGTGGCTTTGACGAAACTTGGTACGCCAGCGAGGAATACTGGCTGAGCATCGCGCTGAAAAAGCGCGGGCGCTTCGCGCTGCTTCACGAAGAAGTGATCAGCAGCGCGCGCAAGCAACGCGCCAATAGTGCCTTGAAGCTGCTGTTTTTGCTGGCGCGATTTTTTATTGGCGGCCGCAACATGCTGCAAAAGCGCGAGCAACTTCCACTGTGGTACGACGGCGCGCGCGAAGGCAAGCGCGTTGATGTGTGAGCGGGCTTATTCAGTTTCTTCGGCCACGTCATCCGCCACATCAACAAGTTGAATGCCGGGCTTGGTGAACACAATGCGCTGGTCGCAGAATAATTTTCCAAGCGCCTGCTTGAAGGCTTTCTTGCTCACGCCAAACTGTTCGCGAATTTGCTCAGGCTTGCTGTCATCGTCAAAGTTCATGCGGCCGCCGGCTTGTTGCAGCGCCTCCAGAATTTGCTCGGTCAACGGCTCCACGCGCTCGTAACCGGCGGCGTCAAGCGATAAATCTATTTTGCCATCGGGGCGTACCAAGCGAACAAACGCGAATATGCGCGCGCCAATGGCAAGCGGAGCGGGAAGATTGCTGTAAAACAAAAGTCCACGGTGCGCGTTCTCAATAATCGCGTTGTAACCCAGCGGCGTTTCGCCCGTGATTAAAATATTCACCGGCTGATTCACCTCGTACGTTGGCTCGTCGCGGCTCAGGTGTCGGTTCAATCGCGCGCTTGCAATCATGCGATCAGTGTTGGGATCCACGCACACCGCCACAACAATCAACTGCCCAACATCAACGCTGCCGCCCTGCTCGCTGAAAGGCAGCAGCAAATCTTTTGACAAACCCCAATCTAAAAACGCGCCCATTTGCGGATGCAATTCCTTCACGCGCATCGCGGCAAACTCACCAACGGCGGCGTGCGGTTTCTCGGTGGTGGCAACCAAACGGTCCTCCGAGTCGCGATAAATAAACACATCAAGCATTGCGCCGGGCGCGGTGCCGCGCGGAACATAGCGGCCAGGCAAAAGAATTTCGCCAAGCTCTTCGCCGTCCATATAAACGCCGGAGTTGGTTTCGCGCACAACCGCAAGCTGATTTCTTTTACCGATGGTGGCCATGGGTCGCACAGAGTAGGGGCAAGTGAGAAAGCATGATCATTTGTGACCCCATCCATTCAAGCAACCGCAATACGCCCCCTCGCTAGAATGTTGAGATGTCAGTAAAAATCGCCTGCGAATATCTTGGTGACCTGCGCGTGCGCGCGGTTCACGGTCCATCCGCCACCACGCTTATCACCGACGCCCCCACCGATAATCACGGTAAGGGCGAATCTTTTTCTCCAACTGATTTGGCGTGCACGGCGTTGGCAAGCTGTGTCGCCACCATCATGGGCATTGCTGCAAAGTCGCTGAATGTGGATTTAAAAGGCATGAAGATTGATATTGAAAAGCACATGACCACGCAGCCGCCGCGACGGATTGCGAAGTTGAATATGGACATCCGCATGCCCGCTGGAATTTCCGTGGAGCATCAAACCAAACTCAAGGCCGCGGCCGCCGCATGTCCGGTGCACGCATCGTTCCACCCCGATGTCGCCGTTGAAATGGTTTGGAATTGGGGCTGAGTCCACCACTTCCCACACGCGACGGTGTTGGCGCGAGTTGCATTGCGCTTCCAAGTGTGAATGAGTTTGCAAGCGATGCAACGAGCGCGCCCTCTACCATTCCAAGTAACGGCGAAAATATATTTCCGAAAATAGCGCACGCAGAGAATTCGCTCAACACCGCGACTGACCGATACAGTGCCGCGAATTTATTTTCAGCGGGAACCATTGCGCATTTTCTCGTGCAGCAATTCCCCGCAATTTCCGGGCCAGAATGGTTGCGTCGCATGGCCGCGGGCGATGTTGTGGACGAACATGGCGTAGCAGTCACGCCCACGCGCGCGTTTGAATCAGGCCTGAGAATTTATTACTACCGCGCGCTTGAAACGGAGCCGCGCATTCCTTTTGACGAAGTGATTCTGTTTCAAGACAAACAACTTGTGGTCGTTGATAAGCCGCACTTTCTGCCGGTCATTCCATCGGGCCGCTACTTGCAAGAAACATTGCTTGTGCGCCTCAAGCGCAAGCTTGGGGTTGACTCACTTACGCCCATTCATCGCATCGACCGCGGCACGGCTGGCGTGATTGTGTTCAGCGCCCAAGAAAAAACGCGCGGTATGTATCAACAACTGTTCGCAACGCGTGAAGTGCGCAAAACCTACGAGGCGGTTGCGCCCATCAATCGCGCGCTGCACTTTCCGTTTACGCATGCAAGCTGCATGGCTCCGGACGAGCATTTCATGCGCATGAAAGAAATCAACGGCGAAGCGAATACGCAAACACAATTTGAAGTCATCCGCGAATTCACGCCCGCGCTTGCGTTGTATCGCCTGCGTCCCATCACGGGCCGCAAGCATCAACTGCGCGTGCACTGTGCGGCGCTTGCAATTCCAATTGTGAACGACCCCATGTATCCAGAATTTTTGCCTGAGCCAGCGCGCGACGCGCCAGAAGATTTCAGCAAGCCACTACAACTCTTGGCGCGCGCGATTGAATTCACCGATCCCATCACTGGCTCGGCGCGCACATTCACAAGCGCGCGGCAACTAGAATTGCTTGCGATACACCCGTGACAAACCCAACACACCAATCTTCCGCTGGCCGACTTGAATTGATCTGTGGCCCTATGTTTGCCGGCAAAACCACGGAGCTCATTCGTCGACTTGATGCCGCGCGCGCCGCGCAAAAAATCACGCTTGCCATAAAGCCCGCAAAGGACACGCGCTACGCCGATCAAGAATTGGTCACGCACGCGGGCGGTCGCACACGCGCCATGGCCGCGGCAACTGCGGCAGACATTCTTGCAGCGGTTGGCGACGCGCGCGTGATTGGCATTGATGAAGCGCATTTTTTTGGCGCGCAACTTTCCGCGGTGTGCCTCGCGCTTGTCACTTCAGGCCGGCGCGTGATTATTGTCGGCTTGGAGTTTGACCATCGCGGCGATGGCTTCGAGCCATTTCCAACATTGCTTGCGCACGCGCATGACACCATGCGAATCACTGGAGTGTGTTCGTCTTGTGGCGGAGCGTCTATTCACAGCCAACGAATGGTCACTAGCGCTGAGCGCATTCATGTTGGCGGCGTTGGTGATTACGAACCGCGATGCGCGGCGTGCTTTATTCCAAGCGTGCGATGAAACGTTGTTGCCACGGGAATTCATATAACTCAAGCTTTATAAAATAAGTTGCTTTAGGCGTTTAAACAGCTCACGCTTCATAAAAGAAGTTGCCACAGGGGCTCAGACAACGCACCCCTCGCAAGCAGGGCTTGCGAGGTTGCTAAACTCGCCCCTTTTGTGGCAACTTCTTTTATTTCGCTG
>CAIKXA010000083.1 GCA_903831295.1 uncultured bacterium
ACGCGCGGCGCCGGTTGCGTCGCACCACATCACGGTGGCGTCGCCGGTTGCGGTGGCGCTTGAAATAATTCGTTGCATGCCTGATTGATCGCGCAAGAACAAGTTGGCCGTGTCTTCCTCATCAACGGCCGCTTCAATGCGCGGTCGATCATTGGCGTCCACCACTAGCAATTGGCGGCACGTGATGGTTTCAAAGTTCGCGATGCCGTCCTCGCGGTCCTCCAATTCTTCCACGCGTTGCAGAAGCGCGGCTACTTGAGTTTGAAGATCCCGGATTTGCTCTTGCGTGTTGTTGTCCATGGGCGAATGGTACTGCGGGGAAATCACGAGCAATGGGGCGGAAAATCGCGCACCAGCGATCCGCAAATATATTCACCGCGCCACCGCCACCACCCGCATCAAATTACGGGCACGGACCCCAGGCGCCAAGCATGATTCCAATATCGTCGCTGGCAACCAAGCCGTCGCCGCTTAAATCCGCCGCGCAACCAGAGCACGCGCCAAACTGACTAAGCAACACACCCATGTCATCACCAGCCACAACATTGTCGCCGGTTAAATCAGCTGGACACAACACGGGCGCTGGCGGATTCATCCACAAGCACGCGTTGATTGCAAGTTGCGCATGATCGCCACTGACCGCGCCCCAGCCGTTATACAGCGTGTCGCCAGTGTCGCCAGTGCCGTCATCAAATGGCGACGAGTCACCACACGCGGCAATTTTGCCCGCGCCATAGGTGGAGTACGCCGCCATCACGTCGCTGTTACTGCGCGAACTTGTGCGAAAGACTGAACCCTTTGCGTTGGTGTTGTTCACGGTCATGGTGGTGCCCGCGCTGTATTGCATTTGCGCAACCGTGCCGGCCGTGCCGCGAATAAGAGGATCCGTGGCGAGCGTGGAAACAGTACTGCTGGTCACGGAATAATTGAGCGCGTTGAATGTGATTCCAAAAACATTGCTGGCAACGCCGTTGGAGTTCACCACATCGTTGAGCACTTTCAGCGAATCAAAGGTGTCGCTGTTGCGATCAGAACTGGTGTGATCGGCAACCATGAAGAACCCGCCACCCGCCGCGACAAACTTCACAATGGCGGTCTTTTCGGCCGTGGTGTATTTAATGTTGGGCTCGATGGTGATAAAAATTCCGTAGGTGGAAAGATCTTGCGCGTTGGTGGCGTCGCCAAAAGTAAGTCGCGCGCCAACTGGAAGTGTTTCTACGGTGAAGCCTTGCTTCACAAGCGCAACGGCCCACGCCGACGACGCGCCCTTCCAATATGTTTCCGAAGTTGTGGACGTAATTCCACTTTGCGCAGGCAATGGATAGCGCGAAGGATTGGCCTCGCTGCCCGCGCCAACAGTCATGGCCCCGCCGGTGCCCGTGCCAATGTTGTATGTGCTTGCGTCAATAATCCAATCAGCGTTGGCGGCCATTTGCGCCTTGGTGGCGTCAAACAAAACCTTGTTGTGCACCTGCGCCATGGCTGTGGTGGCCATGAATAGAACAACACCCGCACTAAGGAGTCTTTGCATGGGTGCAGAGTAGTTCGATTCAATGTTGTTTCAGTGGAAATCTGCAAAAATGGGGGGCATTGAATGGAAATAAATTCGGACAACTTTTCAGTATTTCTACAGAGTCCGTTTATCCGTCGGGGGGAGACGCAGTTTCATGAAGTAAGCCAACGCATGGGTTGGTTAATCAATGGCTGTGTCGGCGGCGTCATCGCTTTCATTCACCCAGGCAAGTTCCTTGCCAAGTTTGGTGTACGCGGCGTTGATCAAATCTTCCTTGCTTTGAAATAAATCGGCGCGTGGAGTTTGGGTGGCATCCATCATGCGCTCCTCGGCGGCGGCGGCGCTTTCAAGTTGGCCGTTATCAAGAATGTGCGACACGGTGATGGCGGTGTGGCGAAAGGCGCGCGTAATTAACACGGTGCGGTGGCAAGTGATTGGATCTTTTTCGGCGCACATAAGGGCGATGCGCTGCTGTTGCGAACCAGCGAGTAGCCGATCAATGCCGGCGCGGAAAGTTGGCAGCTGCGCCACAAGTTCGTAGTTTGCTTGCTTACCCACAAAACATTCGGGCTCGTCGCGGCGCGCTCCAAGTTGCTGGCCCATGTGCACGTATGAAATATTTGCGCGACGTAGGCTGGCTTCAAGCGCCTCGCGATTGAAGTGCGGATTAAATCGGCTGAATGGAATGCTGCGCACGTCGGCGATGGCGGTGATGTGGTGTTGCTTCAGCAGGCCAATGAATTTGTCGAGCGTGTGGTTGGAGTGGCCAATGGTGAATAGCGTGGGTTGGGCATCCGGCATACTTGTTGATTATTACATCTTCTGCTTCACCGGAATTTGAATCTCGCTCCAGCGATAGCCCGCTTCAATTTGAGGGCCGTTGTAATTCAAGGCGCGCGGCTCGCCCGCGACAACCCACTGATCTTGCTTGGCAAGCGCGTCGCGCAACTTGTCGAGTGCGGTGTTGACTTGCTTCAGGCCGTAATTGCCCTGCATGCCCAAACTAATCACGGTCATGGGCGGCAAATCCTTCACTTGAACATTGCTTTCGGCTGGACCGGTTTCGCCCATGTCCGGCGTGCGATACAGAAAACTCATGGTCCATGAACCGCGCTCATCGCTGAGATTGCCTTTGTCATCGCTCATGCCGGTGTAATCCATTTCAACTGGACTTGTCATGGCAATGCCGCGCTTTTGAATGTGTTGGAAGAGCGGCCAGAAACTTCTATTGGCGCCGGCGTTGGTTTTGCCAGTGCTGGTGATTTCCGCGCGACGCACAAGTGGATACGACTTGATCTCTATGCAGCGCGGAGGAGTTGGCGGCGCGTATCCAACTGGAAGCGGCGCTTCAATTTCATAGTCGCCGCAGATCCAGCCTTCTTTTACTTCTTCGGGAATTGGCGCGTCGCCGCTTAGGCGAACGGCGCTGCCACTTGTTGGGGCGCGAAGCGGCCAAGCGGTTGTATTTATTTGTGTGTTTGTGTTTGGCATAGTGCTTGTTGTTGTGGTCGTTGTGGTTGTGATGCTTGATGGCGCGGCGGTTGCAGCCGTTGTGGTTTTGGTCGCATCATTTTGTGTGGCGCATGCGGTCATTGAACAAAGAACAAGCGTGATGAGGGTACGTTTCATGCCAAGGAATTCGACTACTGAAGCGCCGTGGACGCACCCGATGCAAATTTTTTAACGACGTCGTTCATCCCCAACTTTGTGGGATTTTGCGCTAAAGTGCGCATGTGTCAACAGCTACGCCATCGCCAAAAGCAGCCAAGTGGGATTACGCCCCCGCTCCTGAAAGTTTCCGTCCCGAAATCAATGCCGATCACGGTCTATTTATAGATGGCAAGTTTGCGCCGGCTAAAAGCGGGCGCACCATGAATGTGATCAATCCCGCAACTGAGGAACACTTGACCCGCGTGTCGGAGGCTGGCAAGAGCGATGTGGATCGCGCGTACAAGGCGGCGCGCAAAGCGCTTCGTGGTTGGTCGCGCATGAAGGCCGGCGAGCGCGGCAAGTTACTGTTTCGTGTGGCGCGCAAGTTGCAGGAACGCGCGCGCGAATTTTCCGTGTTGGAGACGCTGAACAACGGCAAGCCAATTAAGGAAAGTCGCGACGCGGATATTCCGGAGTCGGCGAAACATTTTTTCTACCACGCTGGTTGGTGCGACAAGTTGCGTTACGCGGTTGCTGGTGGACACGAGCCCGGACCCGTTGGTGTGTGTGGGCAAATTATTCCGTGGAACTTTCCGCTGATGATGGCCGCGTGGAAATTGGCGCCAGCACTTGCGTGCGGCAACACTTGCGTGTTGAAACCCGCGGAGACCACGCCGCTTACGGCGCTGCGGTTGGCGGAACTTTTTTGCGATTGCGATTTTCCGCCGGGCGTTGTGAATATTGTCACGGGTGGACCTGAGGCTGGCAAAGCCATCGCGCAGCATGAAGGCTTTGACAAAATTGCATTCACGGGCAGCACTGAAGTTGGCCGCGGAATTGTGAAGGGTTGCGCGGGCAGGCCTGTGCGCCTGACCATGGAGTTGGGCGGCAAGGGCGCGCAACTTATTTTCGCGGATGCGGCGATTGATCAAGCGGTTGAAAGCGCGGTGCTTGGAATTTTCTACAACCAAGGACAAGTGTGTTGCGCGGGCAGTCGATTGCTGGTTGAGGAATCCATCGCGGAAATGTTCCAAGCGAAACTTTTGCATCGCATGGCGTCACTGCGCATGGGCGACCCAATGGATAAGAACACGGATGTGGGCGCGATTAATTCCGCGGCGCAACTAAAGCGCATTGCGGGCTACGTGAAGATTGCGCGCAACGAAGGCGCGGTTGTTCACGAGTGCGGCGTTGGCGAAATTCCCAAGAAGGGTTTTTGGTGCAAGCCAACCGCGCTTGGCGGAGTGCAGCCGGCGCATGTTGTTGCGCGCGAGGAAATCTTTGGACCAGTGGTGTGCTTGATGACTTTTCGCACGGTGGATGAAGCCGTTGCGCGCGCCAACGACACGCCGTTTGGTTTAAGCGCCGGCGTGTGGACCGAGAAGAGCGCCAAGATGTTTGATGTTGCGCGCAGATTGCGCGCGGGCGTGGTGTGGTGCAACGGATTTAATTTGTTTGACGCCGCCAGCCCATTTGGCGGAATGAAAGAAAGTGGTTTTGGCCGCGAGGGTGGCCGCCATGGTTTGCTGGAATATTTAGCGCACTGAAAGAAACACACATGACTGAAAGTCGCCTGACAGTTCTTAAGACACACAAACTTTTCATCAAGGGCGCGTTTCCGCGCGGTGAAAGTGGCCGTACGCATCCATTGCATGACAAAGACGGCGGCGTGCTTGCGCAACTGTGCACCGGCAGCCGCAAGGATTTACGCGAGGCAGTTGAGGCCGCGAAAGCCGCGCAACCATCTTGGGCCGCGTCCACGCCGTATTTGCGTGGCCAGATTTTATATCGCCTTGCGGAAATGATTGAAGGTCGCGCCGATGAATTAACCGCGGCTTTGCGCGAAACCACGGGTGCCAGCGCAAAGAACGCGCGCGCCGAAGTGAACGCCGCTGTTGATCGAACAATTTGCTTCGCGGGCTGGGCCGACAAATTGGGCAGCGTGCTAGGCAACCAAAATTCCGTCGCCGCGCCGTATTGGAATTTCACGGCGCCTGAGCCAGTGGGAACGCTTGGAATTATCGCGCCGGAAGAGGCGCCACTGCTTGGTTTTGTATCCATGTGGCTACCAGCCCTGTGCGCTGGAAACACCGTGATTGTGTTGGCGAGCGAGCGATTTCCACTGCCCGCATTGTTGATGGCGGAAAGCATGCCTTCTTCCGACGTGCCCGCGGGCGTGTTCAATTTGCTCACCGGGTTTCGCGAAGAATTGTTGAAGCCATTTGCAAGCCACCGCGAAATTGATGGCGTTGTTGCGGCTGTGAACAATGCTCAGGCCACCGTGCTGCGCGAGCAAGGCGCGGACAATCTCAAGCGCGTTCGCATTCTTGATGACCGACACGATTGGTCAAGCGAATCATGCGATGGCCCGGACGCGTTCGGCGGCACTGTGGAATACAAAACCACGTGGCACCCGTTGAGCGCGGAGTGAGAGCGCGCTTCACTTGGAAGTGAATGGAAGCGAAGGTGTTGGCGCAACTTTCAAATATGAAATAGGACACGCGTTGCGTCGCAACACGATCACTGCGCAAAAGATAATTTAACGCTGGCGGGCGAGCGCCCTTGCACATCAAAAATGCTCAATATGTTTGTCGCGGGCATGGCTTCGGTTGGAAGCTCAATGCGCGCGCGATCATGCAGCGTGTTGTAGTTGCCGACTATTTTTCCATTCAGCAAAACGTGTCCGTGGGATAAGCCTGCGCACACAATTGAAATGGGTCCACTTGAAACGTTCGGCTTGGCGAATGTGGTGGTAAACCAGCGCGGCTCGCCAGGCTTGATTGACTTCAGCGGCTGCCACGCGTCAAGCGTTTGACCGGGCAGTTCCCAGCGGGCGAAACTCCAAGTTGCGTTGCTGGCAAGCGCGGGGTCGTTGGACTGATAGAAGCGAAATTGCTTGCATATGTTTTCAGTGGAAATTTTTGCCGCAACAAATGCGGCTGTCGCGGCGGATGTGCCCGAAGTCTTTTTAGAAATCGGTGCGGACGCGGCCATGGTTTCATCAACCTGCGCGGCGAGTTCATGCTCACTTGCAACAGGTACCAACACCAACTCATTTACGCCGCTCTGCAAGCCAATCTTGGATCCCTTGGGCGCCGCACGCAACACCAACGCGTCGCCAAGTTCGCTGCGCCAATCAATGAAGTCAATCACAGCGCCGTTGAGCAGCACCGCAGCACGCAATGAAGTTGCTGGCGCGTCAATGGTGATGGCGCCCTTGCCAGAATATGTAAATGAAATGTGCGCGGCGTGCGTGGACATGTGGTGACCGGGCGCCATACCGGGCAGAAACGCCGAGGCCTTGAATGGGTCAACCGCTGGCGAATGAATGACGGTGATTTTTGTTTTAAGCGGCGCCACTGCAAGCGCGTTTCCAAACACACCAACAGCTCTGTGTTGATGCGCGGAGTTGGCATTGGTTCCACCTTGGCGCGCCAGCAATATGAGCGTGTGCATGGGGGCTTTGCCAGGCGCGCTGATTTTGTGATTTGGTTTGTTTTTGCCGCTCTTTGATTGACTTTCCGCGCCAACCAACACCGGCGCGTTCTTGATGGCGCTTGATTTGTTTGGCTGAATCACTAACGGAAGCGCCGCCGATTTTTCATTGAGCACGCCAAGATCTTTTCCATTAAGCCATGCTTGCATGTGGCCGGTTGCCTGCGGAAAGTGCACGCTTTGTGGCGCGCTGGATTTACTGTCTGGCGTCCAACTAAGTTTGTACCAACCCCAACCCGCGGCCGCGCCACACTTGGCCAAACTGTGCGGCTCGCTAAGCGTTGCAAAGCGATCACTTTTGCCAAGCACATAATCCTGGCACGCGGCCATTTGCCAATCCTTTAGGGCGTGTTCCACTTGCTTGCTTGGCGCGCTAGTTGCAAGTTCAGTGATGGCGCCCGCGAGTGAAACATGAAACGCCTTTGCAAAGCCGGGCGTGATTTGCACGCGCGTATTGTGTGCGTCATTTTGGCTTGCGACATTCAGAAGACCACTACTTGGAGACAATTTTTTGTCGCCCGCGGCCGCGGAATTGTGCGTGGGGCTTTGGCCAATTCGAATGTGATCCGCGCCAATGGTCACGCCGTCCGTGCCCAAAAGCGTGGCGTCGATCTGCTCTTGATTGCACGCCACCACCGTGAATTTCTGGTGCGTGAACACCAGTGGCTTGTCACCAACCTTGGGAAGCGTGAACTCAATCACGGCGCCATCAATTGAAAGAACGCCGTAGGTTTGCGCGGCGCCTTGCAGCACCAACATTTTTTTGTCGATGAAGGCAAAGGGCGACAAGTTGCAGAAATCCATCAGACCAGCGCCGTGCAAATTGATGTCTGACAAAAACCAACCCACGGGGGCGTCACCCAAATGAACCGGCATGCGCACGCCAGTTGGCGTGATAATGGTGGTGGAATCGCGACGCGGCTTGCCTGGCTCGTCGGCGCCACGAAACACAAACACAATCGCGCCGTTGCCTTCCACCGTGACAACGGCAAATGATCCGGGCATAAGCGAATCAAGATCTTGCACCGCGGCTTGCTTTGCGGCGTCGGCGCCGGCGAAAACAAATCCAAAATTATTTGAGAAGCTCACCATGCGCCGCAACTGACGCGTGTTGTTGTCTGGCTGACCCACGCAATCCAACATGGCGGGCACGGCATTGGTGCGATCGGCGAGCGCCACGCCGGGCAATGTGGGTTGACCACCCGCGCACAAAATTTGCCCCATGCGCCGCAGATATTCCATGCCATCGCTCCAACCATTCATGTTGAAGTTGGCAAGTTGTTTGGCGGATTCACTGGCAATTTGCTTGCCCGTTGATTTAGCGATCACCACATTGGTGTTGCGGCCAGCGGCGCGCGCGGCATCCTCGCGAAGTTCCACAAAGCGCGGAGCGTCGGGCTGAATGGTTCGTAGTTGACGCAAGTTGGAAAAGAGATCGCTCCAGCCTTCCCACACTTCAACGCAACCTTCCACGGAAATCCATAAGCCATTGTTAGTAAATACGGGAACTGTGAAACCGCTCTCGCGGGCGTAGCGCAAAAGTTCCGCGTGGTATTTCTTACCCTCGGGTTCGTTGCCACAATTCCATGCGTGTTCAATTTGAACGGCGCAGAGCGGACCGCCGTCATTGGCGCGGCCACCGGCGAATCCTTCGCCACGACGTGCTTCAACAGTGGCTTGCAACGCGGCCACTTCTTTACCAACGGCTTGAAAAAATTTGGCGGTGTGTTTAAGAAATATTTCGTTGACCACGCGCAACTTCATATTTGGTTGATCCGCCAACCAAGCGGGCAGGCCGCCGCCATCAAATGGCTCGCCTACAACTGGTCCCATGCGCAACACAACATGCAGACCAAGTTCACCGCACAAACGAACGAACGCGCCAATGTCAAGCGCGCCGGTGAAATCCATGCGGCCCAAGCGCGGCTCATGCAGGCACCATGGCGCGCTCGTGCGAATGGTATTGAAACCCATTTGCTTTAACGACAGCAACGCGGCGCGCCAACGTTCGGGAGCAAGCAACGCGTATTCAACATTCACGCCGATCATCCAAAGACGACTGCCGTTCCAAATAAAACTTTGACTGTCGTAGGTAAGGCTTGGCATTGCGGTATGGATGTATTCGCTGAAACGGAGCGCTTGGAGTCACCTAATTCAAGTCATTTCAAGGCAAAATTGAAATGTGGCTGCAAAGAGGCGCATCTTACCCCATGAAGCGCAACGTGGACCATGTTGTAATTACAGTTACACTTTGAAAGAGCGTTGACGAGATTGCCAAAAGGCTTTCTTTAAAGTATTTATTTTCCGCAACAAATCTGAAAGGTCTTTCATCATGTTCTCGCCTTCACAAAGCCGTCCGTCACACTTGCGCACCTCGTTTCGCCGTGGCAGTTCCACCGCGCAACTCATGTTGGTGGTTGTGATTGTGGCCGCCGCGCTTGCTGTGATTTTTGTCAAGGCCACGGAACATAATGGACATTTACAAACAGCCACTGGCGCAGTTCCGCCTATGCAAGCCGAGCAAGAATTATTGGCGCTTGCATCGTGGGCCAACGCGCCCATTCAAGATTTTGTGAAGAAGAATAATCGCTTGCCCACCGCCAATGAGGCGCAGTTGGTATTGCAAAGCATCACCAATCCGCCACCAGCCGTGCAATCGCAATTGATGGTTGTGAATGGACCTTCCTATCGCTTCATGAATGACGACAGTTATGAAATTTTGTTTCCGACAAAAGACCCAACGCAAGCAGGCGTGTGGATTGTGTTTCCATACACCAAGGCTGGCGTGTTGATGTTGCCGATGAACGGCACCAAGTTTATGAACGCGCTTCCAGGCATCGGACCCGATACGCAAATGGAAGCGCCACGTAAATGACGGCTCGCTTTGCGGCTCGAAATGTTTTTCGATTGTCGTGGAGAGTTGGAGCGGCATTGGTGGAGCGATTTACAAATACTTGCATATTGAACACCAACATGAATAGCGTGGCAATGTGCCGCGCAATAGCGCTGTTGTTGAGTTGCGCCATCGCAGGGATCGCCGTAGCGAATCCGCAATCACACACTGACGCGGCGGCAAGTGACAAGCCGCCCGCGGCAACACGCGGCGCTGGCGACAACGCGGCCACATTGTGGCGAGATATTTTTCCGCGCATTCAAGATAAAAATGACTCGGGCTTAACACAGGACGATTGGGATTTGATTACAAGTATCGCGAGCGGAAATCCTCCGCCCACCCAGAAGCAGCTTGAACGAGGACGCGTTGCCATGGCCAAGTTGGGTCCGGTGCTTGACGACGTGGTGTCCACAAGCAAGTTGCGCAAGTGTGACTTTGAACATGACTACTCGCAGGGATTTGAAATGAAATTGCCAGAACTTGCACCCATGAGACAAGCCGCGCGCATTTTAGGTGCGCGCGCCAATCTTGCGCTTGCCGATGGAGATTGGGAAACTTACTTGGATAGCGCCGGCGCCAGCAGCAATCTTTCCAGGCAAGCTGCGCAATCACCCGTACTGATTTCATCGCTTGTGTCTAGCGGTATTAGCGAATATCCCATATTAAGTGCGCAACATTTGGTGGATGAAGGCTCGCTTACGCCAGAGAAAGCCGCCAAACTTTTAGAGGCCATGGATCCTTTACGTGGCGACGATCCTCACGGATATTCCTCCGCCATGAATGAGGAATACACGTCGCTGATCAGTTCCAAGATGGACGGCAAGAAACTTGCTCAGGTGATAGGCGACACCCAAGTCAATGAGCGTTTGCAAAAACTGAACGCCGAAGAATTTCATAAGACTGTCATTCCTCTTGCGGGGTTGTATCAAGAATCGGCGGCTTGCTTTCTTGAGCCAAATAAAGAAGCGGCATTGAAGCGATGGAATGCGGCGTTTGCAACAATGGACACGCTTCCTAGAAATTCACAAGCACTCATGCGTGCAATTATGCCGCCGGCAGAATCCTTGATCAATAATTTTTTTGCGCAACAAGCAAAAACAGATGCGCTGATGGCGGCTCTGCAGGGGATTGCATCTGGCAAATTAAACGCCGGTGCGCTTGGCGTGCCCGCAATTTGGTGGAGCCGTGCCGCCGCCGCGGCGCGCGCGCTGAATGATGAGCAACAAGCCGCCGTTGAATTGTTGCGTTTGAGTTCCATGACCGATGATTCGCCGCTTCTGGTCACCGCCATTGCCACGCTTGATGCGTGCGACGCCACGGTGTTTGAATGCATGCGCCGCGCCATGGCGTGTGAAAGCAAAGTGGTTTCGTTTGAAAAACTTTCTAGAGACAGCACGCCGCTGGACTTGGCGTTGGTGGGCGGCTTGCGCGGCGCGGCGCGCATGGCGCTGGCAAAAAGCATGTTGCCCAAATGGAACGCCGAGCAATCGCTTGGACTGATTTGCATGGCGATCGCCGCCAGCAACGCGCTGACAAGCGACCCCACATTCACGCATGCGCTGACCAGCCAAAGTATTGCGGAGGAAATTGCCGTGGCGGTTGGCCACTTTTCCATTCGCAGCGGAATGACCGATGAACTGCGCGGCAAACTTGATATGGCCATTGCCACAATTCCCCGTAGCGACGCGTTTGGGTTTCGCGCGGCGCACAAGAAATTGCGCGCGGAGTTGGCGAAAAATCTGCGATGGAACTTCGGACGCACTGATGACGTGACTGAAGAACTCACCAAGGTGCTTGCGCAAAAATCTCAGCCATGGCTTTTTGCCGTTGACATTGTGTATTTCTCAAGCGAGAAACCCGCCGCTAGTCCAGACGGAACATTGGTGGGCATGGATGATCTATTCACACCCGACAGCGTGAAAGAACTCGCCGCGGCATGGGAGGCGAGACAGATACAAGTTGCGAAGGACAATGAGATTGAAGGCGAACAAGCGGAAAGTGAGCAGTCGTTCAAAATGCCAAAGCACCAACGCGTGCAAAAGTTCCTGAACAAGATCAATCCCCCCACCATTCGCGACATTGCGCTAGACATAAACCGCGTTGGCGACACGCTGAGCGAGATTGACGCGGCGGCGGCGAAACGCCGACAATAACTCCGTAATTGCTTTCATACATCGCCACCAAAGCGATACACTTTTGGAAGTTACGAAAACATTTCCGGAGAATTCACATGACACCAGAACATCTTCATCTTGCCCTGAATCATTTTCCAATCATTGGAATTGCCTGCGCCATATTTCCAATTCTGGTTGGAATTATTTTCAAAAGCAAATCAACAC
>CAIKXA010000084.1 GCA_903831295.1 uncultured bacterium
CACAACCACCGAAATGGAAACGCGCAATATGAAAGCCTTCAGCACTCTTTCCGCCCTCACAGTCGCCCTTGAAAGCGGACTGTATGCCAAGCGCGCCGATACCCTCAAATTTTTGAATGCTCTTGCCGAAAGCAATCCAGAATTTGGAGTGTTTGTGGCATACGAAGCAACTTCTTCGCCTAAATCAAAGCCGCTCACTGGCCCAATTTCTGCCCCCGATGCTGGCGTTGATCAAGCCATCAATTCCACCGGACGTTTCGCGCCCCTATTTGAACGTGATGCCGTGGCCGCAACCCATCCTATTGTGATGTCCACGCTCGCCGATGTGCAAGACAGTTCCTACTACAAATTTTGCAAGCAAGAATTCATCAGCACAAAGGCCCGTAAAGTCAAGCTCACTCAACCGCACGTGGTCGACACCAAGCAGATGATCGAGTTTGTTTCGCCAATTGTGATCGACGGTGAGTTTGTTGGAGTTGCCGGACTGACCCGCAATCTTGCATTCATTCGCGATCGCATCAAAGACTTGGCCACTCAAAGTGGTCTGAATATCATGTTGATCACAGGTCAAGACAATTTTATTTGCGCCTCCGGCGGCGACGAATCTGTGAACGATAAATTGCAGTCATCGTATTCGGCATTGCAGAGCCTGCCAGTCGACAAGACTCCGTGGGCTACTCCATTGCGCGATATTCTTTCACAAACAACCGAAGTAGTCACCGAAGCGGTGAATCCAATTACAAATGAAACCGACATTCATGTGATGGGTTTTGTAAACGTTGGTAATTGGAAAGTCATTGTTGAATTGCCGCGAGCTCTTGTGTGGGATCAAATTTGGCAGGGCTTACGCACGAATATCATTGCCAGCATTCTGGGTATTGCCATCATGGCTGGTTTGATTCTGTACACCGCCATGAAAGTCGTCTCGCAAGTGAGCAAAGTCACATCTGGTATCACCAATACCGCGGTTGAAATGGCCACTTCTAGCCAACAACAAGAATCCGTCACGATTTCATTTGGTTCAAGCAGCGTGCAAATTGCCGCTGCTGTTCGACAAATCACCATCACTGGCTCGGAGTTGTTGGCCAAAATGGAAAAGATTGCCCTGGCTACAAGTGAGTCATCGCAGAACGCGTCTGCTGGCCGCATTGGCGTGCATGCCATGGGCAGCACAATGGATGGCTTGGCAAGCGCCACTTCAAATGTGGCCGAGCGTCTCTCCATGATTTTTGAAAAAGCCAGCAGCATCAACGCCATCGTTGACACCATCACCAAGGTTTCAGACCAGACGAATTTGCTTAGTGTGAACGCCGCCATTGAGGCGGAAAAAGCTGGTGAAAGCGGCCGCGGCTTCCTAGTTGTTGCCCGTGAAATTCGCCGCCTTGCGGATCAGACTGCTTCGGCAACTTTGGATATTGAAAAGACAGTTCAGCAAATGCAAGCCGCTGTGAGTGGTGGCGTGATGGAAATGGATCGATTCAGCGAACAGGTTCGGCGTGGTGTTATCAACGTCAGCGATGTGGGCCAAAGATTGACCCAAGTGATTGACCAAGTAGGCAGCGTTGAAAGCAGTTTCGGCCAGGTGACCGAGGGAATGCAAAGCCAAGTGCAAGGCGCCGAACAAATTCGCCAAGCCATGGATGGACTCACCCAACACGCATCGCGCGCTCAAGAAGCCACCAGCGAATTTGCGCGAGCCTCGGTTTCACTGCGTGAATCGATCATGGCTCTACGCAAGGTGATCAGTGGCGATAAACCCGCGTGATTTTGTTCTGACTTTCAATCTGCTCCACTTTGGATTCAATCTTCATCTAAATCAGTTTGCTCAATTGGCCGTGAAATTTGATAGCGGCCGTCAATCCAGCGGCCCAGATCCACATCGCGGCAACGCTTGCTGCAGAACGGTTTTGTTTCACCCAAGAACGCCACTGGCGCTTTGCAAATTGCGCAAGGGCGAGCGCGCATGCTCCAACTAACACGTTCAATAAAGTTCGCTGGCGCGCTGATGGTGATGGCACGATCGGTTGCGCTTGTGGCGACCAAAGAAACCGTGATGGTGTCCGCGGGTAATTCACTTTCAACGCGCTCGGACCATTCAATGGCGGCCACGCAGTCGTGCGCGCCAAGTTCCAAACCACTGTCGCGTAGTTGCTCCGGGTTGCTTAATCGATACGCGTCCACATGCACAAGATCAATGCGCGCGCCGCGGTAGCGCTGCAACACGATAAATGTTGGACTGCTCACTTGCCGCTCATCGCAACCCAGGCCGCTGGCAAGGCCGCGGGCAAAGCAGGTTTTGCCGGCGCCAAGATCTCCACGCAGCGCAATGGTTTCACCGCCAACAAGCAACGAGGCGAGCATGGCGGCCACCTCCTCGGTTTGCGAATGCGACTGGGTTGTCATTTCAAATGGGTTCATGATATTTGCTTGGGTACAGATTCAATTGGCGGGCAACGCAAAGTGTATCCGTGCGCTTCAGGCGTTATGCCAAAGTCCAAGTTGGGATACATCAACCACATGTTGATTGTGAAAGCAAATCAACGCCTGGGCCGCGCTGGTCGGCAACGCTTGCAACCAACCTATGCGAGTGATTGGCGTGTTGTTTGGACCAATGGTCGCTGGCATCTGAACGCCAGCGGCCACCGCGAACAGCAACTCATAATCTTCACCATCGCCCAGAGCGCCTTGCCACGCATTGGCTTGCGTGTGCGCCTTCACGCATGCAGTCGTGCTGGGAAGTTGTTCGGCAATAATCACCGCCTGCAGGGCGCTTGCCTGCGCAAAGCGCGCGCCGTCGCGGGCCAGGCCATCGGACAAATCCATCATGGCGTGCAAGTTGGTTCCAAGAAGTTTGGCCAGCGCATGAGATTCCGCCAGGCGCGGCATAAATGTGAAGTGATGTCCCCCGCCATCTTTGGCAAGCGAGCCACCAAGCGCGCCGGTGACAAATAGTTGGTCCCCCGCTTGCGCGCCGCCGCGAAGAATTGGTTTCACGCCATCAAGAGGTTGCGCAAGCACGGTTACGGAAATTGTGAGCGGACCATTTCCAACATGCACGCACGTGTCGCCGCCAATCAACGGCGCTCCAAAGTGCGCGGCTGTTTGTGAAATGGCGTCGACTAATTCTTGCGCTTGCGCCTGCGTGATGGAGCGCGGCAGAACGCATGCCGCAAGAATGGCCACGGGCCGCGCGGCCATGGCGGCAACATCGCTTATGTTTCGCGTGACGGCTTTGCGGCCAATTTGCGCCATGCTTGCTGATGGCAAAAAATGTCGCCCTTCAACCAACAAATCTTTGGCGGCAAGCAACTCGCCGCCGCCAAATCGAATCAACGCCATGTCGTCACCGGGACCAACGAGAACATGTGCCGCGCCAGGAACCGTGGCGTGAATGTGCGCAAGCAACGCGTCTTCTTGAAATGATTCGCCGCTCATGCGCGCCCCGCTTGCGAGCGCGACTGAACTGGCGCGTGTGCGTGGATAGTTTCTTGCAGAAGTTCTCGCAGCAACATTTCATTGCGAGTGGTGGCGCCTTGTTCGCGGCGAATCACGCCAAGGGCGGCGTCGATCATGCGCTCTCGCGCGGCGGCGTCTGCGATCAACTCTTGCAACACGCGCGGCAGCGCTTCACGCGTGACGCACAATAAGCCGCCTGCATCGATCAACTTCTCTGCGGTGTCGGCAAAGTCACCGTAGCGCGGACCAATAATGGTGGCCTTGCCCAGCGCAACGGGCTCCATCATGTCGCTGCCATGCAGATCGCCAAAGCTTCGGCCAACCACAACCACAGTGGCCAAGGCATACGCCTTCTTTAATTCACCCATGGTGTCTAAAAGAAATCGGTCGCTCCCCCTCTGTCCATCGGAGCTTCCAATAGGTCTATTCGTACGACGCACGCAACCAGGCATATCCAAAGCGGCCGCGTTAAAGCGCGCCGGCTTGCGTGGAGCGCACAACAGTTGCACTCCAGTCGGAACGCACTTGTGTAGCAATGCCTCCTCGCCATCAGCGGTGCTTCCCGCAACCACAAGCGGACGTGAGGGATCAATGCCAAGTTCGCGCGCCAAATCATTGGCGAGATCGCTGGAACTATTCACGGTTTGCGCCGCGTCCCATTTCATTGTTCCACCCACATGCACTTGTTGCGTGGGCACGCCCATGGCAACAAATCGATCGGCGTAGATTTGGGTTTGCGCCGACACAAATCGAAATCGCGCGAAGAGCGGCTTTAAAAACCAACGCGCCAACTTGTAGCGCCTAAATCCACGGTCGCTGATGCGTCCGTTCACAACGGCAATGGGAATGGCGCGCGCCCCACAGGCGCGGATGAAATTGGGCCACGCTTCAAGTTCAACCAGCGCCACAAGATCTGGCCGCACACGATTTAAAAATCGATCCACGGCCATGTTTATGTCTAGCGGATAGCGAACCACGCTCACACCCGCGGGCGCAACGGCAAGTGCGCGCGCGTAGCCAGTATCGGTGGTTGCGCTCAGCACCACTTCGCAGTGTTGGCAAAGTTGCTCCACCAAAAGCCGCGCGGCGTTCACTTCACCCATGCTCACGGCGTGAACAAGAATGCGGCCACGCGTGGTTGTTTGGGTTGCGGTTTGTGTCGCTGATTGAGTTGTGGGCAAATCCACGCCAAAACCAAAGCGCGCGCGCCAATCCGTGCGCTGTTGCCCAGTGCGAAACAGCCACCAAAGCCACAGCGGACTGGTCAGCAAGGCCGCCACAAAATATGCAGCATCGGTGAAGGCGCGCATGTGCAAGCGATACTACGAAATTCGCGGCAAGCGCGAAGGCGCAAGGCTATGAATGGCGCAACAAGCAAAATGAAACTTACTTCGCGTCATGCGCAGAATTACAAGCATCATTGAGCAACTTAATCCGGCACGCGGCTGAAATACACAATGCGCGGCTGATCCGATGGCCGATTCACATTGGTTCGGTCAACACACATCACATAGCGCGCGTCATCCAGCACGGCTTCGCGGTCGGTGCCGTTCCATTTACCGTCGATTGGATTCTGCTTCACGGTGCGAACCTTGAAGTACACGGTGAACACGTCGCTGCGCGTGGTGACAAGATTGGAGATGCCCTTGAACAGCAAATTAAGCTCCTCGCTGTCACCGTAGCTTGTGTCGTAGGTCAGCACTTGGCGGTCGGCGATCGCTGTGTTCGTGATGAAATCAAATTGACGAACACCTTGGCGATCGGTTGAAAGACGCGCGTCGAGTGGGTCAAGTTTGGTATCTGTCGCGTTGTTGTCGCGAGCATCCCAACCTTGTGTCGATGTCTTGCTATAGGGATCATTTCCGGCGGTGCGAATTGTGAAAGACATTTCCGAGGATTGACGCGCGAGGCCAATCAATTCACCAATGGTTGAAATACCGCGCTGGCTTTGCATGCCCGTGTTGTATGCAACTTTGGGAATAGGTTGTTGACTCAATGGAAGCGTAATGGGCTGGGTCTTGCCGCCAGTATTCGTTACAAGAATTGATTCGCCACGATCAACATAGGTTGGATAAAGAGCGGTATTGCCACTCGCTGTAGCCATTGGGTCCCCGGCTTGCGGCGCCCAAACAAGCGTGTCTAAATTTGGATCAAGTTGGTTGCGATAAATCTCTATCGCCAAAGGCGCGCGCACATAACGATTACCGCCAGATGAACCGGGCTCAGGAATTTGAGGTGCGATATCAACGTCTTGCTGAGGAACTCCATCAAATCTGCCCGTGTCCTCGTACACCATCAATGTCATTTGCGGCAAAGCTTTCATGGCTTCCATTGACGCGGTGTTGATGTTCAACAAACCTTTGGTTGGCAAGCCAGAGAAATTGCCCGACAAGCTTGGGCTGCGGTCGTATTCCCACTGCGCCAAAATTTGCGGCGTGACAGATGTTGTGGACGCGGTATTGATTGTGCTGCGAACATCAACAGGCATTAGCGCGCCAACAGGTCTGCCCGAGCTCGACAAAGTATTTCGATCGCTCAGCGTAGTGCTTCCGCCTTTTTGAATCTCAGTTACGTTGGCTGTGCTGTTATTTGTCCAATCAAATCGAAGCGCAGCACCCGCGCCGTCAACAGTGAAGCAATCAAATATGCGCATACCCCATGGAACATTGGGCGCATACGGAGTTCGCAGCGCCGAAGTGCCACCAAATTGGTATGGCAAACTTGTTGATCCACCACCACTAAACGCAACATTGAGCGGATCAACTTGAATGCGATTGATAAACGGCCCCTCGCCCACTGGGAAACCAGGCACGCGGTTGCTCATAATTTCCGCAAATGTGGCCTTGGCTTGACCATCGGAAACAGCAACCTTGCGCGCGCCGCTGATCACATTTGGAAATCGTTCGTTTGATCCTGACAGCACATTGAATACAGGCGCTGCAATATTTGTAACGGGGTCAACAGTTGCATGATTTGTTTTATAAGCGGGCCCCCAAGCAAATACATCGAGCAATTCTCCGATTTGCTCAAAGTCATCGTCCTTCTGCAACATTTGCAAACTGCCCGCTTGCGGAACGCGATCAAGCGTGTTCCACATTCCACGGGCGCGCCATGGTCTACCGGTTAATTCACTACCTGTAGAAAGATCAATCGGCAACAAAAAACCATCCTGATCCAATAGGCGCGCGCCTTTGTCACCCATATAAACACGGTATTGTCCGTCTGGCATAAATGTCTCTCCAGTTGTATTTTTCACTGGAACAGATCCCGCTGGCACTGACCACAGTGGCGTGACAAACTTTGTGTCAGTAAATGAAGTAGAACCCTCTCTGGAATTGCCATAAAAAGCAGTTACTTGGCGGGGTAAAGGACTATTAACAGTTTGTGGGTAATAATTATCACCAGCATTGAACATCACCGTCTGGCAATTAAATGAAGTTGGCTTGCGCAACACAAGCGTGGGCCAATTTGCGGGAGCAACAGTTGCATCCTGAGCAACAGCGGTGCCAGTTGGTGGAATCAACCCACAAAAATCTGGCAGCGGCGCCCAAACAGGCGTGAGAAGCATTTGGAAATTTCCAGTTGCCCTCATCCAGCCATACGTTGGATCAGCGACCCATGGAGATGGCACTGTCCACAAGTCCGGGTCTGTCACAGTTGGCGTTGAGAAACTTCCAAGTCCAAATACATCGCCTTGCGAACGATCGGTTGTAAAAGCTGTTCCAGGAACGGCAGGATTTGTCGGCGGGCTACCGCTTACGGACAACTCTCGATTGAATGTGACTCCACTTAATTCAATACGCGTAGGTTGCATTGTAAACGGACGATTGGAAAATTCCGGCTCAGTGCGATTGGAAAATATAAATCGTGGCGCGAAACGTTCCACTGGAACCATTGGGCTTCTACTTACGGTTGCGTCGGAAGGCAACGGATTAGAAGCGAAGGATCCGCTTACAAGCTGACGCGTGTAGTCCCACACTGGCAATTCAGGAACGCTGCCCGCCGGATAAACTCGATCGGGATTTATAGGATCCGCGCCCACGGTGGTGAACTTGGCGTCAAATAAGCGAGACCAATTTCGCGAAACATGCGTCCACGTGGTGAAATAATCGCCAGAAGGCCGCGCTGCGGCTCCCGTTATAGAAGCGTCGAATTCACCAAGAACAATTCCAGGAAAATGCGTGGGTGGTTTCACGCTGTCAGCATCACCAATCGCGCAATGAACGCTATCGCACTGATTGATCGCGGTAATGTCCGTCACTCGAAAGCGGTTGGTGCTTGCCCGCACAAGCGGTTTAGCCGTAGGTGGCGGAAACAATAATGGAGACGCGCCAACGCCGTCATAAAAGCGGTTGGTTTCTCCGTTGGGCGCGGCACCAAGTAAATCAGGCAAATTGGATCGCTCCGCGCCAGCGGCAAGACCAATGTTTGGTGGCAACGTGATGCGAGCGGCCGCGGTCCAGAATCGTCCACCTGTCACAAGGTTGGTGTCCAAGTTTCGATCATCCGCGAACATGGGCAAACTTGAAACAGAGTTCGGCGTTGTTCCAGTTGTCGACCAATGATCAAAATCGGAATGGCCATCGAAGCGGTCAACTTCAAGCACGTTGGTGGTGGACGTTCCATTAGCAGGATTTTTCAACACGCGCAGCAAGGTCACACCGCGAGCCATGTTGTCAACATTCATGTTGCTCTTGAACAGATCCAAATCAATGCTCTTTTTCCCAGGCAAGATTTGCATGGCGTTGAGCAACTTGCTGCGTGGCATTTGGGTGGCGTATGCGGCGCCAGGAGCGCCATCCTTCATAGTGAATGGAAACAACGGGCTCGCAGGTGGCGAGGTGGCCAACTGTGGAAGCGCGCTCCAAGAGGTGACGCTGGCTAAAGGTGGATCCGTATATTCATACAAATCAAAGTAATCAAGCCAACGGCGGCGGAACAATGGATCCCATGAAGCCACATTGGCCAAGTCATCTTCTGGGGATTGATGTTTCGCTGCAATCGATGCGCCTAGGGAATTTCCCAGCACATTCGCGATTAAATACACCGTGGCTGTGGCTGGTTGGGATTCCGTTCCAGGCGCCAGCATCAATGGAATTGGCAGGCCATTTTTATCCGTTACAAGTCCGCCGGAACTATTCAATTCATAATCTGGAAAGTCATAGTCCGTGCCAAAGATGTTGATGCGAAAATCACCAAGACGAATTGGTTCGTTCCACGGATTGGCAACTTGCACAACCACAACGGGAGTTCTGATTTCATCCAGTGAATCGCGCTTGGGATCGCTCACAGCGCCTGCTCCAGAATTTGGCTCTATGGCATTGCCGTCGTACCACTTCACGG
>CAIKXA010000085.1 GCA_903831295.1 uncultured bacterium
AGGGAAAGTGCTTGCGCAATAAGGCCGGTGATTACGCATGCGGGCGCGCCAACAAGCACAAACAACAAGAACGCAAACGGGTTGGTCCGCGGGTTTACGGGCGCATCTATATATAGATACGTCAGCGCCATCCAAGGCAGGGCGGAAATGGTTGTTTGCAGCCAGAGTGAAAGCAGTGTGAGCAGCGCGTGCTTCACTGGATCAATTGATTGACCGCGCGCATTAGCGGTGGCTGGTTCCGTCATACCAACTTTTTGCGCGGGCACGCCGTCCCATCGTTCACCAGTTGGAATGTATTCACCTTCATGCAACCACGAGAGCGCGCCAAGTGAGGAACCCGGCTCCATGTTGGTGTTGTGCGAAACGCCGGCGCGCACATCAATGGTGCAACCGTTGCCAATGGTCACGGGCGCAAGCACAAGTTGTCCATCGCACAGTTCAACCATGCCAACGGAAGATTCTTGCGCAAGCGTGACGTTGTTGCCGATGGTCAATAGGTCCCACGCGCCGCCGCGAATGTCAACGCTGCGGTGAATGTGAACGTTCTTGCCAATGCGCGCGCCAAGCAGCCGCAGAACTGAGTTGAAGAAAATAGTTCCTTCAAGCATGCCCCACGGAATTGTGCGCGCGATTTGTTGCACGCTCCAGAAGCGCAAGTAGCGCGCGCTAAATACCGGCATGGTTGTTGCGCGCACGCGGCCAAGCAGCACGCGTTTGGCAAGCACGGCAAGAGCAATGGTGAACGCGCCGTAGATGGCCAGCGCGATGGCAATGAGCACTGGCGAAAGTGCGATGAGGATTTTTATGCCCAGCATGTTGGCTAGGGCGGGCAGCGCCATGAACACCAGCGCGTATGCGGCGGCGCCCGTGGTGATAAGGCTTGCGATGAGTCCAAGTGATTGCGCAAGTGCGGCGAGTAGCGGATTTGCTGCGCGTTCACCAACGCGTGCGCGCGGCGCGGGGAAGTGTTCGGTGGTGGTGGAGTTTGTTGCCTGGGCGTGTGTGTTTGCGTCGGTGATGTGAGTGGCGCCATTGCGCGCGGTTGTGTTGAAGCTTTCAGTTGCGCCCGCGCTTTCATGTTCAGCGTGATTGTCGGTGTGCGTTGCAGCGCGACTTTTGTTTGCAGCAAATTTCAATTGCAATTCTTGCGCGCGTTGCGCAAGCCGCTGCGTTGTGCGAAACATATATAGATCGCGCACGGTCAGTCGAGCGGTGGGTGGGTGCGTGCGCAAAGTACACAACGCGCCAACCGCGCTCAGCGAATCGCCGCCGAGCGTGATAAAGAAATCATCGTCAATAGAAAGTTCATCTGTGCGTTTCAGCGCGCGCGCAAAGGCGTTCAGAATAATGTGCTCATGCTCGTTGCTTGGCGCAATCGCAGGAGTGTCGCGCGCTTGAAGCGCAACGCCGGCGTCCACTTCTGGAAGTTTTGCGCGCGCAATCTTTCCACCAATGGTGCGCGGCACGCGGTCAATCAACACAAACTTGCTGGGCACCATGTACGAAGGAAGCGCCTTGGCAAGCGCGTCGCGCAACGTATCAAAGTGCGGCGGCGCGTTTATGTCGCTAGCGACAATGTGCGCAACAATAATGTGCGCGCCTTCATTTCCCTGCACGCGGCACGCGGCCTCAAGCACGCCGTTGCATTGACCAAGCAGTGAATCAATGGCCGCAAGTTCCACGCGGTAGCCGCGCAATTTCACTTGGCCATCAATGCGACCAAGAAATTCAAAGTTGCCGCACGCGGCAAGGCGCGCCAAATCACCCGTGCGATAAATGCGGCCAAGCTCTGGATGATCGACAAATTTTTCCGCCGTCACCTCTGGACGATTGCGATAGCCACGCGCCACGCCAACGCCACTGATGCAGAGTTCGCCCTCTACGCCAATTGGAACTTGTTGCAGTGACTCGTCCAGAATGTGCGCGGTGTGTCCAATGATGGGCTTGCCAATGGTGACCGCAACACCGCTGTACATGCGCGTTCGCACCACGGTCACGGTGCATTCCGTGGGGCCGTAACCATTTTCCAACCAGCGACCGTCGCTCCACAAATCAGCCAAATCCTGCGGTAAAGCTTCGCCGCCCACATAGACCAACTTCACATTGGGCAAAGCTTGGCGCGGATTTTGGCAACCCGTTGTGCGCAACAAAGTTGGCGGCGGACAGAACACGCTAATGCGCTCGTTGTTCAGCCACGGAATTAAATCGGGGCCAAGGCGCACGGTTTCATCATCAAGCAACACAAGTGTGGCGCCCACCGCGAAGGCAAGCCACGTTTCTTCAATGGACGAGTCGTAGGCGGGCGAAGAAAATTGCGCCACGCGGTCGGTGTGGTCAAGTCCGTAGCGCGCCTTGTCGGCATTGACCAAGTTGGCGACGCTGTGATGTTCAATCATCACGCCCTTTGGCTTGCCTGTTGTTCCAGATGTGTAAATGACATACGCCAATGAGCGCGGGTGAATTGTTGGCGGCGCCAATGCGGAAGTTGGTGTGGAAGTTGTTTGCGGCGTTGATGCGGAAGATGTTGGCGGCGTAATTTCGGAAACTGGTGGCGACATAAAAGCAAACGTTGTCTGCAAAGGAGATGCAGATTTTGGTTGCGCGGCGGTTGTGAATTCTTTGAGCGGCGTAATTGTGGAAGACGTAGGCGAGTTGGCGTGTGAGCGCGCCGCGTCCATAAGCGCCGCGGCATCAATCACAAGTCGATCACCCGCAAGATCCTCCGCGGCAAGTCGCGCCACGCCCGCGGCGTCAGTCAAGATCACGCGCGCGTCCGCGTCCACAAGCACCGCGCGAATGTGGTCATTTGGAAAGAGCGGATCCAAGCACGTGAACGCCGCGCCCGCACGCAACACGCCAAGTTGCGACGCATACAAACTAGCGGTCTCGCGCGGCAGAAGCACGGCGACAATGGATTCATTTTCTTGCGCATAATTTGCACTCGCATGTCCAGAATATTTGGCAACACCCTCACTAACCGCCCGCGCAACGTCGCTGGCGGCGCGATCAAGTTGCGCATACGTGGTGAGTTGCCTGTGCGCGCGCTCCCGTCCAGGTGGAACATCAATCGCAACCACGTCTGGATGAAGCGCAACATTGTGCGCGAAAAGATCAGTCAGCAATTGCATCAAATGTATCTTATGAATTATTACGCAAAGTAAATGCAAACCCCCCAAGACTCAATTTAAGTAACGACCGCCAACTCCCGCGTCGCAGAAAGGGTGGCACCACAAGCGAGTTTAGCACCAGCGCAAGCCCTGCTTGCGATGGGTGCGTTGTCTGAGCGACTGGTGCCACCCTTTCTGCAAAGCGCTCACTTGCTCGCATGAGGTGCGTTGTCTGAGCCCCCGTGCCAACCTCTTTTATGCCACGCGGTCGATTTGCTCCCCGTGGCGAACCATCAAATACCCCTTTCATCCCGCCCATTTCACAATATAAATCACGCTTGCAACCACAAATAAATCATGTAGTTTATTCCTTCAAGTTTGTTCGTTCATCCATCAACACAATTCATTCAAGGCTGCTTTCATGAAAAATATCCACAAGAGTCAAATTGCTTTCGTCATCGCGGGCTTGCTTGGTTTAAACGTCGCAGTTGGAATTGCCGCGCAGAAATCTGATCAAGCGCAACTCACGCGAGCCAGCGCAAACGCTTCGCCAGCCGCCGCGATCGCATATTTCAATCAAAAAAATAGTGACGGAGTGGCCACCAAAGAGGCGTACTTTGCAAAAAATCCAGCGGCGCGTGACACCAAACTCGCTGGTCAAGCTCCATACGTTGCCATTCTGAGTTGCGCCGACTCGCGCGTTCCAATGGATACGGTGGTTGAATCTGATTCTGCCTCGATGGCCAGCGACATTTTTTCGGTGCGCGTGGCGGGCAATGTAGTTGGCGATGACGCCATCGCATCACTTGAGTACGCGGTGAAATATCTCAACACGCCGTTGCTGCTTGTGCTTGGACATGAACAATGCGGCGCCGTAAGCGCAACCATGGGCGACTATGGAGTTGGCGGCGCGCTGCCGCAGTTGCTTGGAAAGATTCGACCAGCCGTTCAAATGGGCACAAAAAATTGCAAGGATTGCACCAAGGATCAACTGCTAGAAAAGTGCATTGAAGAGAATGTCCGCCTTGGCATGAATGAACTCATGAGCCGCAGCGAGAAAATTCGCACGCTTGTGGGCGAAGGAAAAGTTGCGATTGGATGCGGCGTGATCAATCTTGCAAACAACAAGATCAAATGGGTCGTTGCTCCAGCCGTAAAATAAGTTCGACCAAGTCAGATATAATGGCAATATGCTTCGCGCGCATGTTGCAATCCTGTTGATCACCGCCGCAGCTTCCGCCGCGCAGTCTGGTGTTGGCGATGGCGTGGGCACATCCGCAACAGCGGTGCAATCAACAAGTGGCACCGATGCAAACACGGCTGCAAACAGCCAAATTCTGCGCGAGATGGAGGCGTTGCGAAAGCAGAACGCCGCGCTTGCGGAGGATATGGAAGCCATGCGCAAGCAGAACAAGTCGCTTGAAGGCAGCGTTGCGGATTTGCAAGTTCAACAAAATGGGAAGTGGCTTTCTGAAGAACGCGCCAAAGAGGTTCGCAATGTTGTGGAGGATGTTCTCAAGGACGCCGACTCGCGCACCTCTTTAACATACGCGGTTCCAACGGCCGGCTTTGGTGATCGCGGATTTTTTATCGCCAGCCCCGACGGCAACTTTAGATTGAATCTAAGCGGGCAATTACAAATTCGATACGCCGCAAATTTTCTAAGCAGCCGCGACTACAGCATCTTGAACGCCAACCCCGGCGCTGGAGTGAATCGCAATACTGCCGACGCACCATCGTCCAACAGTTATAACAAGAGCACATATGGCTTTGAAATTCGCCGCATGAAGTTAGATTTCTTTGGCCATGTGATTGATCCATCTTGGCAGTACCGCTTGATTCTGATTTATAACCAGAATCAAAATGCCGCGGCGGTTCCAGCCGGCAACAACGCGGCTGGCAACGGTGGCAGCAGTAACGCCGGCATGGAAGAGGCCATGGTTATTAAAGACATGGGTGGCGGATTTAAAATAAGTGTCGGCCAATTTAAAAGTCCGTTTCTTCGCGAGGAAATTGTGAGCAGTCGCAGGCAACTCGCTGTTGAGCGATCGCTTGTGGACCAAATGTTTTCCACCAAGTTCACACAGGGCGTCATGGGAACTTGGACGGGCGATCACCTGATGTTTGAAGCCATGTACAACGATGGCGGCAGCAACGCCAATACCGGCGCCACGGCCGCGTTTAACAGTGAGTCTGTAGGCAGTCCACCAAATTTAAATAACGGCGCCGGATTTACCCAGTGGGCAATTACCGCGCATGCGGGTTGGTTGGCGTACGGACATTGGAATGACTTCAACGACTTAAGCAGTTATCCAGGCGAAGGTGAAGGCTTGATGTTCAACGCATGGCTAAACATGCAGCGCGGCGGCGAGGGCGCAACTTCCGCAATTCAAGGCACCAACAATATTCCATTGAACGGAAATTCCGACGCAGAGTTTCTTACGTGGAGCGTGGACGCATCGTGGCACTTTGGCGGCGCGAATTTATTCAGCTACTTTGTCATGAACACCGCGTATGACATTCCGGCAACCACCACCAACAATATTTCCAGCATTAATAGTTACGGCGCGGTGGTGCAGGGCGGCTACTTCATCACCAACACCGTTGAATTGTTTGGCAGATGGGAATGGTTGAGCACACAGAACAAGGGTGTGAATGACATTGGCAATGTTGGCAATGCCACAACGCCAACCGTGGCCAATGTATTTAACGCCGGCAGAACCAGCGCATATACCGCGGGATTTAATTGGTTTATTCATGGCCGCCAAATCAAGCTCACCACCGATATTGGATTCACTACGGCGCCACTGTGGTTTAACAACGGCATTTACGGCGCGGGTGTTGCTGGAACCAATTATCGCATTGAGCCAGATGGTGGCGGCGGGCAAATTGTTGTGCGCTCACAGTTGCAGTTGTTGTTCTAAGTCAACGCCCAGGTGTGGGATTGACTAGTTCAATCAGCATTGCAACGTGAATGGTCCTAATACTCCGTTAAACGATCTGAATTAAAAGCGATAATTATAGATAAATAGCGAATGTGATGCAAATTATTCAGCGCATCACAAGCGCATGTCGTTACTATTTTGGCTTGATCTAATCTAGATCTTTAATCTAGATTTTTACGAGATCATTTTGTTGTTGAAAAATTGAAAATTAGAAAGACATTATGACTCCTAGATTTACTTTAGGTATTTCCGCAACGCTATTCATGTTGTCGGGCGTTCTTTCATTTTCCGCCGCCGCCAACGCCGGCGGCGTTGACGTGTCCAAGATCACACGCGGCAACGTGTCATTCTCACAAGACGGCAACCGCCTGGTTGTGCGCGCCAGCAATGGATCAATCATTGAATACAACCGCTTCTCAGTTGAAGCCGGCCAAATCATGCAGTTCATTCAGCCAAGCTCGACATCGCGCGTGCTCAATCGCGTCACTGGCGC
>CAIKXA010000086.1 GCA_903831295.1 uncultured bacterium
AATAAAAACCGGCTCGGTCCCTTTTTCTTTCTTAACAACAGCGGAGCCACAGTGGCGCAACCACGCGACTATTACGAACTATTGGGAATCGCAAAAGATGCTTCCACCGAAGACATCAAGCGCGCTTATCGCCGTCAAGCGATGAAGTACCACCCCGACCGCAATCCCGGCGACGCCGCGGCGGAGACGGAATTCAAAGCGTGCGCCGAGGCCTATGAAGTTTTATGCGACAGCGAGAAGCGCCAGTTGTATGACCGACATGGCCACGCGGGCTTGCGCGGAAATCCGCACCATGATTTTCGCTCAATGCATGTGGAGGATATTTTCTCCATGTTCAACGATATTTTTGGCGGCTCTGGTGGTGGCGGTGGTGGCGCACGTCAACGCGGTCCGGCGCGCGGCTATGACTTGGAAACTGAAATCGAGCTTGAGTTAAAGGAAGTTCTTGATGGCTGCGACCGCGATGTGGAATTCTCGCGCCAAGATGTTTGCACCGCGTGCTCAGGAAGCGGCGCGCGACCGGGATCATCGCCTGTGTCGTGCCCCACTTGCCAAGGCCGCGGACAAGTGCAGCAGTCCGGACTTGGTGGAATGTTTCGCATGGTCACAACATGCCCCAATTGCCAAGGCGCCGGAAAAATTGTCATTGACAAATGTACGGCGTGCCGTGGCGCGGGACGCATGCGCACCAACAAACGATTGCGCGTGAAGGTGCCCGCTGGAATTGCAGACGGGCAAGTGATTCGCGTGGCCGGCGAAGGCGAGCCGCCACGGCGCGAACTGAGCATGGACGGCAGCGGCGTGCGCGGCGATTTGCACGCCGTGGTGCGCGTGAAGGAGCACAAAGATTTCGAGCGCGATGGCGACGACTTGGTCATGGCGCTCACGATTGGTTTCTCGCGCGCTGCCCTTGGCGGCGTGGTGGAAGTGAAATCCATTGACGGACCAGTTTCAATTGAAATTCCAAACGGCTCGCAACAAGGCGACACGGTGCGCGTGGATAGTCGCGGCATTCCAAATTTGCGCTCCAAGAAACGCGGCGACTTGGTGGCTGTATTGCTGCTGCAAGTGCCGCACAAACTCACGGATCGTCAGCGACAATTGCTGGAAGAATTTGCCAAGACGGAAAAGATCGAACCACGAAAAGGCGCTTCAAAAAGCGGCTTTTGGGACAAAATGAAGGACTTGAAAGATTCAATCACTGGCGGATGACATTCGATTGATTTGAAAGAAGGAGCCACACAATGAACAATGAACAAACCAACAACACGCAAGACCCGGACATGGACGGCAACGAGCAAGAAGCCGAGCTGACCGTGGAGGATGTGATCGCCAAACTTGAGCGCGAGATCACGGAGTTGAAAGATTCCAGATTGCGCGCGGTTGCCGACTTGCAGAACACCGCGCGACGTGGCGTGGAGAATGAGGCGCGTGCGCGCACTCAAGGGATCATGGGCGTGGCCCGCGGAGTGGTTCCTGTGCTTGATCAATTTGAGTTGGCGTTGGCGCAAAAAGGCTTGACCGCGGAACAAGCCGCCGAAGGATTGAAATTGCTTCAAAGCGAACTTTGGAAATCACTGGCGCGCGTGGGCGTTGAAATGATCGAACCAAATCTTGGCGACACTTTTGAGCCAGGCAAACATGAGGCGGTTCTGCAACAAGCCGTTGAAGGCATTGCCGCAGGAGCGGTCAGCATGAAGTTGCAAAACGGATATCGCATTGGTGACACAGTGTTGCGCCCCGCGAAAGTGGCCATTCAGCCCAACGCGTGATTGACCCACCAGACAACGCGCGCAATTCGCGCTGAAATTTATTTCACAACCACCATGCCAACCTACGAATACATCTGCGACGCTTGCGGCAAGGAATACGAGAAGTTCCAGTCGATCATGTCCAAGCCCGATCGCGTCTGTCCCAGTTGCAAAGCGCGCAAAGTGCGCCGCAAAATTGGCATTGGCTCCGCCGTTATTTTTAAGGGCAGCGGATTTTATGAAACTGATTATCGCAGCGAGGGCTACACCAAAGCCGCCGAGGCGGACCGTCAGTCTTCACAAAAGGCTTCGCAAGAGTCCTCGGGCGCCGCGACCTCGAGCGCTTCAACAACCTCGGCGACTGGCGCGGCAAAGTCCGATGCAAAATCGGATTCTAAAACGAGCGGCGCAAGTGGTGGCGCGACGCGTGACGGCGCATCAACCTCAAAGCCAGCCGGCGAATCTGATTCATCCACCAAAAGCGGCGCAACTTCGGCTAACGTTTCTGGCGGCGCTTCTGGCGCAAACTCAAACGCAGCAGCCACGGCAAATTCCGCGGCATCGGGCGCAAAACCATCATCCGCTTCCAGCGAAAGTTCATCAAGCAACCCGCCGCGATCCGCGGCATCAACCAAACAACACATGGCTTCCAAAGCCGTGCACCCATCACGCGTTGGCCGCGGCCAAGGCAACTTGCGCCGCAAGAAAAAGTGACCGCGCTGACGGACCTCATCCACAAACCCTTTCATAGATAGACTCATTCAATGCCACGCAGATTTACTGACCGAATTATTCAACACCTGTCCCACGACGGCGAACGCGCCCTTGAAGCCGATGTGGTTGCGCACCGATTGCGCATCGACGACAACGAGCGCGTGGCGTTTCACAAAGCCGTGACCTTGCTCACCGAAGATGGTCGCATTGAACTTGACGCCAAGGGTCGTCTGCGCCTTCCAACCCATGAGGATGAAATTTGCGGACGCTTGTTTGTCACGCAGAAAGGCCACGGATTTGTGCGGCCAGACCGCATCACGCGCGATGGTGATTTATTCCTGCCCGCGGGAAATCTTGGCGACGGCATGAGTGGCGATCGCGTTCGTTGTTCGGTCAGTCGCAAGCAACGCGGCTGGACTCCGCCTGTTCGCGGTGGCGCCAGCGATTCTGGAATGACGGGCCGCGTGATTGAAGTGATCGAACGCGGCCGCACTCGTTTCACCGGAACTCTTGTGCAAGAAGGTAAACGATGGATTGTGCAACCGGACGGTAAAGCGTTCCGCGGTGAACCCATCATGGTGCGCGATCCGCACGCCAAAGATGCCAAGGCCGGCGACAAAGTCACGCTTGATCTTGTGCGCTTTCCTTCCGAAGGCGTGTACGCCGAAGGTGCGATTGTTGAAGTGCTTGGCCTTGCTGGCCAACCCGCTGTTGAAACCGCCGCTGTCATGCACACATATCAATTGCGTGACGGCTTCAGTGAAAAAGTTTCTTCGGAGGCGGCGCTTGCCGCCATTTCTTTCGAGCGCGAAAGTTCAGGTCCGTGGGACAGGACTGAACGACTGGACCTTACAAAAACTTTGACATGGACCATTGATCCACCAGACGCGCGCGATTACGACGACGCTTGCTCCGTGAGTTTCGATCCCACCAACAGCACCTTTGAACTGATGGTGCACATCGCCGACGTCAGCCACTTTGTCGCGCAAGGATCCGAACTTGATCAAGAGGCTGCCGCCCGCGGAAACAGCACGTATTTGCCGCGTCGCGTGGTGCCCATGCTTCCTGAAACTCTTTCCAACGGCGTGTGCAGTTTGCAAGAAGGCGTTCCCCGATTTTGTAAAACTTCCATCATGCGATTTGATTCGCGCGGCAAGCCGCTTGAGTCGCGCTTTGCCAGCACCGTGATTCAAAGTTCCAAGCGCCTCACTTATTTAGAGGCGCAACATCTCATCGATGGCCGCACCGAGGAAGCCAAGTCCTACGCGCGCAACATCACCGAACCAACCGACGCGCTTGTGGCCAACCTTCGCTTGGCCGATCAGCTTGCAAAAATTCTAAAGAAGCGCCGCATCGCGCAAGGACAACTTGTTCTTGATCTTCCAGTCTCGGTTTTAGTTTTTGATGAAGCTGGCCATGTCGTTGACGCCGTGCCAGAAGACAATGCATTCACGCACACGCTGATTGAAATGTTCATGGTCGAGGCCAACGAATCCGTGGCGCGCCTCTTCGCTGAACTTTCCATTCCGCTGATTCGCCGCATCCATCCGCCTCCAGCGTTTAAGACCATGGAGGAGTTGCGCACATTCGCGCGCAGTGTTGGTTTTCGCTTGCCCGATGAACCGGAGCGCGAAGATTTGCTCACGCTGCTTGAGAAAACCCGCGGCACCGATTCCGCGCGTGCCGTTCACATGGCAGTACTCAAGACGCTTTCCAAGGCCACATATTCGCCCGCGCTGATTGGCCATTACGCGCTCGCCAGCGAGCAATACACGCATTTCACAAGTCCAATTCGCCGCTATCCAGATTTGCTTGTGCACCGCGCATTGCAAGCGTGGCTTGATCTTTCGGCCAACGGAACCAACCTACCTGGCGGAAAAAAGTTCAAGGAATTTATTCACAAACTGGAAGGCGATACGCGTTGCCTCGGCGAGGTCGCGCTGGCGGAAGCCGGTCGACATTGTTCCGAAACCGAAGTGAACAGCGAAAGCGCTGAGCGCGATTTGCGCGCGTTCTTGGTGTTGCAATTCTTGAAGGAACATCACTTGAGCGACGAGTTGGACGCGGTGGTGACCAACTTGGCCACGCAAGGCGTGTGGGTGAGCATCAATCGATATCTCGCCGATGGTTTGGTGAAATTCAACGCGCTGCCTTCAAGCCGCGACCGCGCTGATCGTTGGTTGCTCAATGAGCGCACTGGCCGTTTGGTCAGCGCGCGCAGTGGCGCCACGATTGGTCTTGGCGATCCGGTGAAGGTGAAAATCTTGTCGATCAATTTGGCTAGTCGCTCCATGGATCTTGCCATCACTCAACTTGGCCGCAAAAAAGAATCCACGACTTCGCCAATCACAATGCAAGATGTTCCACGCGCGGCGGGCGGGCGTGATTCACGGCGCGATTTGTTGACGCGCGATGACGTTGCCAATGTGAAGGGACACAAGCGTGGATTCAAGCGTGGGCGGCGAAGTCAGCGGCCGTGATTTGCGCTGATCCGTTTCAACACCACGCTTTGGATTGATTCATCACTCGCGGATGCGTTTGAATTGCGCTTGAAATCAGCGGCGAAATGCGGCTGCAAATATTTCGTTTCGGCGCTTACGCCGGTGTTGGACACGCGCCCATTTTTACAGCGGCCGCGCCAGGCAATTTTTCTTGCAATGTCTCGCGTAAAAAATCTTCCATGGCCGCGAAAGCTCGACGATTCGCTAGCTCACAAAATTGCATTCCGTTGACCGAGTCCGCGGCTTCTGGATTTGTGAACGCATGGCCACGGTGGCCAAATGCTTCAAGCGTCCAATCACAACCAGATGCCGTGAGTTCGTTCGCCCATGCCGCAACATCGGCCAACTTTGCCATCGGATCGTTCCAGCCATGCAGCGCCAGAATTTTTGTATGTAACGGTTTTGCGCCGCCAGGAACGCCAACAGGCGCGCCAAGCAAGCCGTGAAAACTGACCGCGGCACGGACGCCTTCAAGACCAGCGCGCGCCACATCCATGGCGCACAAACCGCCAAAGCAAAATCCGATCGCTCCAATTCGGTGGCGATCCACTTGCGGATGATGTTGCAACGTGTTCAACGCGACTTTGGCGCGCTCCAACAACATGGCGCGATCCTGCATGAATGGCTGCATCAGCGCGCTATTTTCCTGCGCGGAATTTCCACGGCGGCCTTTGCCATACATATCAACGGCGAAACCCACGTAGCCAAGCGCCGCCAGTTTTTCCGCCTGTACGCGCGCGAAATCATCTTGTCCCGCCCACGCGTGAAAAACTAAAACGCCAGGACGTCGCTTAGTGATTGAACCATCAAAGGCCACGTAGGCCTCGTACTCCGTCTGCGAATCGGCGTAGGAAATTATTTCTATTTGCATTTTTCAATATTAACGCAAGAAAAAAGGCAAGACATTTTAAAGGTCCCCCACTTCAGCGATAGGTTGCCCAAGTATCAAGGACGAGCCGCAGGCGCGGTAAAAATATGCCGCGACGCGGTCAAGGAGGCAGCCATGGAAGGCTTAAGGATCATTGTGAAATGCATTGTTGTTGGCGCGTCTGCGCTAATTCCCGCGCATTTCAACCACATTTCAGAATTGGGCAACAACAACCTGGGCGGAGGAATGCCTGTGGCAACGCTGGTTCATGGCGGCCTGGCGCCCACGGATATTTCCTCCGCCTTCATGCAGCATTCAGATGCGCCGCAATCAGTGAAGCCAGTGACAATCATGACAACTTCAAACGCTCCAACAGCGTGGCGTTGGCAATCCACCATAGAACCTAACGCAAATAATTTTGATTGGAAGTTTGGCGCCGCGGTTTCAATATATGAACGCACCATCGCGATTGGTCCTGCGCGGGATTGGGATCTTGGAATTGACCAAACCGGCGTGCATATTTACACGTTGGCTGGTCAACATTGGCGTTGCGATTGCACAATTTCGCATCCGTCGGGTGATTCGCATGCGCAATTTGGCGCGTGCGTGGCGTTAAAAAATAAATTGCTGTTGATCGGCTCTCCGCGCGACAATGAAGGTGCGTTTGAAACCGGCGCCGCGTTTGTATATAAAAAAGTTGGTGAGCGCTGGGATCACGAGGCCACGCTGAAGCGATCTATATCCAATGCCGCGGATCAATTTGGCGCGGCGATTGCCTGCGACGAGCACACGTTGGTCATTGGCGCGCCCAAAGCCGATGAAGGCGTCATCGACTCCGGAGCCGTAGAAGTTTTTGAGCGGGATCAAGTTGGCTGGCGCAATGTGGCCACGCTGACTTCAAACCCACCAAGAGCGGGCGCGTTGTTTGGCTTGTCGGTGGCGGTTGATTCAGGCCGAATCATTGTTGGCGCGCCCGGTGACAAATCCGATGGAAACTTTTCTGGCCGCGCGTTTATTTTCACCCGCGGCGCAACTGGTTGGGCACTTCAAGCAGAACTGTCTTGCCCATCTGGAACGCGTGGATGGTTTGGAAGCGCGGTTGCCGGCGACCAAAGTCGTGTTCTCATTGGAGCGCCACGCTTGGTTCGCCCAAATCAAACGGACTTGAATCCACGTGGAATGGTTTTTGAATACCGCCGCGCCAACGGCTGTTGGGACGTGGCGGCAACCATCATGCCCGCAAATGCGCTCGAAGCGGATTCGTTTGGCTGTTCTATTGCGCTGCACAAAGATCACGCGGTCTTTGGAGCCAGCATTGATTCTCTCGCTGGCCGACTCGCTGGCGCCGCCTTCGCGGGCGCGCGAAATTCTCTTGGTGTATGGGCGTTGGAAAGACTCGTGGCACCCGATGCGGCGCCGGGACAACTTGCGGGCCAAATGGTGGGAATCTTTGGACCGCGAATTGTTGTGGGTCGCATGGGAAATCCAGAAGAGGATCCAGCTCCCGGAGCCGTGTCCATATTTGTGATTGCTCCGCCGCGAATCGCTCAAGAAGATGGAAGCGGCACTTCATCAACGCGCATGTTTGTGGATCCATAAAACCGCTCGATCACAATACGCCAATGCTCCATGGTTTCACACTGGATAAATCCATCTTTCACTTCCCGTTGCGTGGGGTGATGGGCCGCGAACTTAATTCCAAACTTGCGCATTCGCCTGCCGGCGTTTCGCTCGCCATGAATTGTTTCCGCAAATAAACAATGTTGCAGCAGCGCCTCGCGTTGCTCTTGAATTGTGGGCGCGCGCGGAGTGCGACCCGCCATTAAATCGCGGGCCTGGGTGAAAATCCAAGGATTGCCGATGCACCCACGGGCCACGCTAACCGCGTGCACTCCACACACATGCAGCATGTGAAAAATATCCGCCGCCGTCCAAATATCTCCCGAGCCCATGATGATTCGATCGGGGCGCCGCGCCACAAGATCCGTGAGAACTTCCCACTTGGCGAAGCCTTGATATTTTTGCAACACGGTGCGCGCGTGCACCACCGCCCATGCGTATCCAATCTCATACGCGGCGTCGAACACGGTTTCAAAATTGCGCGCCATTTCCGGAGTGTCATCCCAAGCCCGCCGCATTTTCACCGTGCAAGGAATATTGGCTGGCACCGCGGCGCGAACCGCCTTGAGCACAGCGATCGCCTCTTGCGGATGCGCTAAAAAATGTCCGCCACGATTCGACTTCTGAATTTTCTTCACGGGACACGCCAAATTCACATCGATCACGTCGTAGCCCATCTTCACCAAAATCAGCGCGGCCTTGGCCATTTCTTCGGGATGCGTTCCCATCACTTGGCCCGCGATTGGATGATCATCCAAACCCGCGACGCGATTTTCATCCACCTCGCCAAGCCCGCATTCACTTGCGATTAAATCCGGATCTTCCTTGCGCCTGCCTTTGCCACCGTTGATCAGCGTGCGATCAAGCAACGCCTCCGTGATGCAAAATGGCGCACCGTGTTGGCGCGCGATCAAGCGCATGGCGCCATCGCTGTAACCCGCCAGACCAGCCTGAAAAAATGGCGCGTCGAAGCCAGGAATTGTGGCGGGAATCCGCGGATCAAGTTGATAATTGCGCGCGACTTGCGCCGCTGATTCGGGCGAACCCCTAGGCGCATGATGCGCTGGATCTTCTGGTTCAAGGGAAACACTCACACCGCCAAGCATATTCCAGCCGCTATCCTTTGCGATGCGATGATTCGACTTTTTTTAGGAAAGTATCCCTGCTTCAGCCTGGTTCTTTTGGCGACATGCGTGATGCCAAGCGCGTGCACCATGGTTCCATATGAACCGCAGAAGGCCACGCGCGCCTATCCATTTGAACTTCCGCAAGGAAGTGTTGCGCAAATTCAAGTGATTCCGGAGGCGGGCTCATTGAAGATCATCAACGCCACGGCCGTGAGTTATAAAGATTTTGATCTGTGGCTGAATCAACGCTACGTTGTGCGAATGACTGAATTACTCGCGGGCCAAACCGTGGAAGTTCAGCTTGATTCCATGTGGGATAAATCAGGCGGAACACCTTTTGCCGGCGGTCTGCTGCGATATTTTCAACCCACTCCGCTAGTACTTGTGCAAATTCAAACCGACGACAAGTCGCCCTTGATTGGCTTGGTGCCAACGCTGCCGGAATCTGTGCGCGAACGCTGAGCAGATTGCGGGCGGATTGCGGGCGGATTTCAATTTAAACTTACGAACACCGCTTCTATGCGCTCATGCGATCAAGCGATCCGTGAACTTAATTTGAGAGCGCGCTACGCAAGCCCCTTCACGCTCCAACCGTTTCGATACTTCGTCTTCAAATATTGCGCGCCCAGGGGCTCGTTCACAAACGTGAAGTTCTTGGGGTCATATTGCAACTCACGATTGGCGAAGTGGCTTGCCGCCGCGCCCACGCTCAAGCTTTCGCACATCAAACCCGCGAACGCAAAGTTGGCCTGCGGAGTGGTTTTTCCAAAACATCCATCCACCCAATGAAAATAATGGTTGCGGGGTTCTAGTTTGGGCAAATTCAATTTCACCGGTGTTTTTTTATTGTCCCACACCAACGGTTCATCCGACAACACTTGTTCTGGATCAAGCGGACAAAGCATCACGCCCTTCTCACCGATCACCACCGACGCATTACCGCGAATATCAACGCCATCAGGAATTCCAAGTCGATCGTTTGTAGGGCGCAAACCTCCGTCGTACCACGTCACCGTCACGCCTTCGGCCACCGTTCGATCCGTCGCCGCGTATTTCAGCGTTATGGTTTCCTTGGTTGGAAATTCGTCCTCCGTGGCGTCGGTGCAATCGCACCGCACCGATATGGGCAAACCAAGCTTCGCAGCCATGAATGGATAATCCAAAATGTGGCAACCCATGTCGCCAAGCGCGCCGCAACCAAAGTCGTAGGTGCCGCGCCACATAAATGGCGCATATGCATGCGGCACAAATGGCCGCGTTGGCGCCACGCCCAACCACAAATCCCACGCCAACCACTCGGGCGGAGTCTCGCCGCCAGTTGGCATTGGTTTTCCTTGCGGCCACCAACCCATGGGTCGATCGCTCCACGCATGAATGAATTTGATCTTGCCAATCACGTTGTCGTTGAGCAATTCCAATTGCTGCCGACGCCCAATCATTGCTGAGCGTTGCGTTCCCATTTGCGTGACGATCTTTGGATGCCCCTTGGCAAAATCCGCGAGCATTCTATTTTCATACGCCGAGTGCGCCAATGGTTTTTGGCAATACACATGCTTGCCTATGTTCATGGCGCTCATGGAGATAGGCGCATGCATGTGATCTGGTGTGGACACCGACACCGCGTCAAATTTATTTCCCAGCTTGTCAAACATTTCGCGCCAATCATTGAACCACTGCGCCTTCGGAAATTTCGTCGCGTATTTTTCTTTTCCACGTCCATCCACATCGCACAGCGCGACAATGTCCACATTTGGGTGCTTGGATAATTCTTCAAGATCCGATTCACCCATTCCGCCCACCGCCACTTTTGCCAGTTGCAAGCGTTGATTTGGTCCCAGTTGAAATCGAGGCAGCGCGCGCGCGGAAAATCCTGGCAACATTGGAAACGCCGCGAAAGCGGCGGCGCTACGAATAAATGTGCGCCGCGACGGATTCATATTTGCAAATGCAAGATGATCATTTGAGTTTGCATTGACAGGTGGCTTGGATGAATTGCTCATACGAGAATGCTACAGACAAGACAACATCCGCCATTGCGTATGCGCACGACTCGCCTGAAATTTTTAGAATGCCAGGACGAATCTCATTCGCGTTTCAGTGGATGGATGACAGACATCACGCATGGTCACTGCCTCAGACCAGTCAATACGTCAAATAAAAAACGGCGCAAACAAAGCGCCGCATTTTTGCATATCTATGATTAGGCCCGTCTTAACCTCCAGTTGCAGGTACCGCCGCACCTTGATTGCCGCCGCGTTGACGAGCTCCAGCATTGCCCCCGCCTTGACCGCCAGCACTTCCCCCATTGCCGCCAGCATCGGCTGGTCTCATTGAGCGGAACAATTCACGGCGCTCATCGCCCTCAATAATTCCATTGCCATCTTTGTCAACTGCCTTGGCCATGGCGCGATTTTCTTCCGGCATGTCGGCGATCGTCCACGAACCAAATGGTCCTTGATTGCGCCCGTCATCGCGGCCAGTTCCCTTTGGAAGCATGGCAATCTGCTCCGTGGTCAACAAAGACTTCAAACGCTCAACATATTTGTCGGTCATATCACCACGCTTGGAAAGCATTTCGTCGGCGATATCTGGCTCATTTCTGCCAAACATGCGCGACGCACCACCGTTGAGCAAACCTGCCGAGCGCACCGCTTCTTCTTGCAAACGAGCGGGCTCGCCTCTGCGAATTGTTTGCGCGATTTTTTCATTCATGGCAACAAGCTCCAACAACATTGCGGCCTGCATTTCGGTAATGGCGGTCTTCGTTTCAGAAGTCAAACCCTCAATGGCTGCCGCTTTTTCAAAGGCGCGCTCCGCACGTGTTGGTCGATAGACACGGGCAAATCCAGACGCAAGGGCCGCTTGCGTGAATCGCTTGGCTTCATCCGCTGGAAGAACTCCGGCAATCGCCGTGCGATATTGCTCGTTCACGTTTCGCACGCCATTTCTTAAATCAATTCCCTTTGTGGCAAGGATCTCGATGGCTTTGGCGTCGCTGTTCTGAATGGCTGTGAAAACCTTTGATTCATTTTGACCCAAGAAATCACTGCGCTTCTTCAGCGCTTCATCAAGACGCAATTCATATTCATCCAATGTGGGAGTAACAAGTGTGATTTGATCTTTGGTCAAGCCAGCCTCATCAATCACCATGAACAAATTCACATTCTCGCCACTCAAGCGACCGCGCCCGAGCAATTTTTCGCGGCGCATAAACCGCTCGAATGATTCCCACTTGGTTGCTTGTTCAGCTTGAAGCGCGGTCTTAATCTCCTCCATAACTTGTCGATCCAAAGTCGCACGTTCCTTGCGCCACTTTTCAGCCCCGGCATTCATTTCACCCACAATCTTGCGGGTTTCAGCGGCTTCCCCGCTGGTTTCGCGTTCGGCGGCGATTTGCTGGGACATCTTGTCCATCTGATCCCTGAAATATTGCGAGCGCTGCTCGGGCGACATTTCAGTGCCGGAATCTTTTTCAATTTGCTCGATATCTTTTTGCATGGTCTCGCCAAAGCCTTGGAATCGCTCGCGCATGTTTCCACCCATGAAACTTTGAAACATGGAGCGCATTAAGTCTTGTTGGGCCTGCGAAGCCTTGTCGCTGGCGGCGGTGAAGTTTGTTTCGTAATCGGTGACAAATGTTTCCACCACGGAAACTTGTCCATCATCAAGTTTCAATTGCTCTTTGATCAGCGGAACATCGCGCTTGACAAGGTATGGTTGAAATTGCTCGCGCATTTCCGTGACCGCTCCAAGCGAGCGCCCAATGCCGCCACCCATTCCGCCACCACCCATTCCAAAGCCACGACCACTTTGGCGATTGCCTCCGCGATTTTGCTGATTGCTTGTGGCATCTTTTGAAGCCGCATCAGTTGGGGCCGCGGTTGGTTGCGTTGGCGGAGCGCTGCTTTGAGATGCAGACGGAGTGTTGGGAGTAGTTTGCGCAAATACAACACATGCGATTGCGATAGGAGCGGCGGCGATTAGAAATTTGTTCATGGGGTAGGAAACGTTCATAGGGTGGGTATATTGGCGTGAATCAAAGAGATTTGTTTGAAAGCCCATAAATATTTTCGTCTTGATTGCTTGCTCAAACGCCGAAGTCAGCAGAGGCTGGCGGGAGCACAAGCAGTCTGATAACCCCACTTTCACCTGTTTGAAATTTCAACGAACACAAAGCACGGCACAAATACATACATATTCCCAAAAATGGCTGATTCCGTCTCACTTATGTTGTTGCTGAATCGAATAATCAGAGGATCCAAAATGAAATTTAACCCCCGCACAATTCTGCTTGCGTTTGCTGCTCTGATCTTGAGCCACGCAGAAATATCACGCGCAGGGTGGGTTCTCAATGACAAACTCACTGCCTATCCCGCCATCGCAAAAGAGAAATTTGGGTGCAGCGTGGCAACGGACGGAAATTGGCTCGCAGTTGGCGCGACCGACACGCTTGTGGGACGGTTTCGCGCCACGGGTGCGGTTCACATTTTTGAGCGTGTCGGCGATCAATGGTTTTTTCGTCAAACTTTGTTCAATCCAAATCCTGCCTCATTTCAAGCCTTTGGAAATTCAATTGCGCTGCGTCAAGACCATCTCGTTGTTGGTTCCTGGGGCAGTGACACATTTGCGGGCCGAGCATTTGTGTACACACGTAATGCGAGTGGCCGCTGGGGGCTGATTCAAACTTTAGAAGCGAGTGATCCGCAAGAAGGAAAACCAGCGCTCTTTGGTTGGAGTGTTTCGTTGGACATGCCCGCAACTGGGTCGGGTGTGATTGCGGTCGGTCGCGTGAATGATTCCGACACAAGCACTGGTGCGGTGTATGTATTTGAGGGCCGCGATGATTCATGGAGCGAAGTTGCCAAACTCACCGCGAAAGACGCCACCAAGTCGGATCAACTTGGCACAAATGTTTCTGTGCGCAATGGAACCATTATCGTGGGTGTTCCGCGGCGACGAGTTGCATATATTTTTTCACGGGCACTGATGAATTCCAAACCAGTGTGGAGCCAAACGGCCAAACTCGCGCCCATTTCGCAGGCAATTGGCGACAATTTTGGCTACAGCGTGGCCAGCGGTGGAAATTTTGTAGCCGTCGGTGCGCCAAGCAGAGTTGGTGATGATGGAGAAACGCGCGCTGGAGCGGTGACAATTTTTTATGCCGAAGGAAATATTTGGCGTGAAGGATCCACAGTTCTTCAACTCACAGAGCGCATACAAAACGCGAGCGACTCATTTGGCTATGCCGTTGCCGTTGCGCCTCTTCCAAATTCCAGTCAATGCGTTTTGGTCGCATCCGCGCCTTCACGTGATTCGCCGTTAAGCAACTCAGGCGCAGCGTTTGCCTTTCGAGGCGCGGGAAATTCATGGACAATTGATGACTCCGATCTATGGACGACAACGGGATTGGTGAATCAAAATATTGGAAAAGCTGTGGGCATTTCCGCCGATGGCTCTGTTGTTGCTTTGGCAACGGATGGTCCAACAAATTCTCCTGGCGGAGCGTTTCCTTTTGTGTTTAATCAATCTGGATCAACAGGCACGGGAACCGTCGGTGGTGGTTCCTCGAGCGGAGGATCTTCAGGCGGAGGATCTTCGGGTGGAAGTTCTTCAGGTGGCGGATCTTCAGGAGGAAGCACTTCGGGTGGAACTTCCTCCGATAGCGGTTCCTCGGGCGGTGGACCCGGAGATAATTTAGGTGCCGAGTTTGGATCGGGAGGAAAAATCCGATCTATAAATTCACTTCCCCCGCTTTACAACAACCTTGGTCAGGTGAGCAGCACGGTGTTCGCGGAAAACTCGATCAGCCAAGCCATGTATGGATTGCAAATCAGTTATGGCGACAATCTTGAGTCAACCATTCGAGCAAGCACAAAGTTGCTTTGCACTTATCCCGACAATTTACGACTGGTAGAGGTTGCAGACTGCGATGGAGATGGTGGCAGCGATTTGCTGTGGCAAGACCGCGTCACAAACGAAGTGATTCTTTGGACCCGTGATGGCGCCAAAATTCTTTCCAAGAAAGTTTTGATTACCCCCGGCCCTGGCGTGAAAGCTGTGGCGGCTTACGACATTCAAGGCAAGGGCGGCGCCGCCAATATTATTTTGCTCAACGCCGCAACTTCTACCCTGAATGTTCTGACCATATATGACGGCGCAGTTGTCAGCACGGATACTCTGACTATGCCAAGTGGGGGATGGCGTCCTGTTCCATTCGCGTTTATCCCCAATTCGGTCCTGATCCGTAAACCAAACACAGGCGAACTACTGCGTATCACCTTGCCAGATACTGGAGTCGCGTCCCGAACTATTGCGGTGGATTCTCCACCAGCAAATTATGAAATCCAAACCATTGGAGATATCGACTCGGATGGCCAGAACGATATTGTGGCGCGTAGCGAAGGCGATGATCAAGTGCGATTTTATATGATGGATGGAAACAAAATCTCGCAAGTTTGCACTGGTCTTACCACGGCGCATTGGAATGTTGTGGGTATGCAAGACTGGGATGGCAACGGCGTGAATGATTTGTTGGTGAGTGAGAATGGCGGCGATCGAAGAATTATTGTTTTGTATATGGAAGTCAAATCCTATGTAAATGGATCCGTCTCTATTCCGCAAATCAAAGGCAACCAAGTACTGGGCCGTCTTGGAATGGGTACGGTCGTGGGCCTAGGCCCTCGCTGAAACTGCCCTGATCGCTCCCTGAAGATTCATAAGCAGGAACGAATTGCCTAGAAATTGAGCCAAATTCCGTGCTGAAACACCCGCGGCGGTGGCTTTGGGGTGAAGCCAATTTTTATATTCATCCGTCGCGGCCAGCAACGCCTGTTGATACGCATTGCTTTCACGCGCGCCACTGGCAATGATTGCGGTGGCTTGTTTTTTGAGAAGAATAGATTCTTCGTCAAGCCGCGCTTGAACACGATCAATGAAATGCAGGGCGGCGGCGGTATTGCTGGACTGAAGTCCTCCATGCGTAAGCCACAAATGCGTCGGCGACGCGTCGCGCAAGCGCTGCAAACTTTGCTTCCACGCAATCGGATCAAACTCGGGCGGCGGCGTTGGAATGGCAATGAAATCACTATCGGGCACGGCAATACCCAGCGCGTCGCCCACAAAAATATGGCGTTGATCGGCGTGCTTCAAAAGCAACGCATGGTGGTGGCGCGCATGACCAGGAGTTTCTATGGAGTGAAATTCAAGGCCCGCCGCGGAAATTATTTGCCCGTCGCAAACCGCAAGAGCCTGCGATTGTGGAGTTGGCCAAAGATCGCCGTAGAAGCGCTCATACATTTCGCCATGCACGCGGCGACTACTCGCGATCAACTTTGTTGGATCAATTAAATGCGGCACCCCAAATGAATGAACCCACACGCGCGAATCCCCCGCCGCAAAATGTCCCGCCGCGCCCGCGTGATCCAAATGAATATGAGTGAGCAACAAGTCCATAATTTGCGTTGGGTGAACGCCGCGTTGCTCAAGTTGAACGACGAGTTCGGGCCAAGTGGTCGCCGTGCCTGATTCAACAAGCGCGAATCCCGCCGGCCCTTCAATAAGGAACGCATTTGCGGCGCCTTGCAGATTTAAATATCCAACATCAATGGCTTGAATTTGGAATGTCATTGTGTGGCGATGGGAATTGAATTCATGTCAACAAGTAATGCCGCGCGAGTTGCGCAAATTGCGTGGTTTGCTCCGCGGCCCAAGCGCGATCGTGACCAAGTTCTTCGGCCAACAATTGCGCCACTGCGGCGGAACATTCCAGCGCGGCCTTGGCATCAAGCAACAACGAACGCGTGCGACGCGAAAGAACATCTTCAAGCGTGCGCGCTTGCTCCATGCGCGCGGCCCAAGCCACCACCACCATGCTGTACGGAAGCCGTGCGTGCAACGGCGCGGCAAGATTTGGTTGAGTCTTCATCAGCGACACAAGCGCGTCGGCGTCGCTGCCGTAGCAGCGCAACCACTCTGGGTGTTGCGCAAACGCGTCTGGATTTTGTGAAGCGCCATGCACCAGTAATTTTTCGGTTTGACATGGCGCTGCGGCAAGCCCACCCGCTTTTATTGCGGCGTTGACTGCATCCTCCGCCATCTTGCGATAGGTGGTCCACTTGCCACCCATCACGCTGATCATTCCGCTGGCGCTGGTTTGCACAACATGTTCGCGGCTGACTTTTTTGCTGGCTCCACCATCAGTTCCACCGGCGTGCACCAATGGTCGCTGACCCGCGAACACGCTCAACACATCGGCGCGAGTTGGCTCGCGCTGCAAATAGCGCGAGGCGTTGCGTAGAATAAAACCAATTTCATCGTCCATTGGTTTTGGCTCAATTTCAGCCACTTTCATGGGAGTATCTGTTGTGCCAACAATCACACGATCGTGCCATGGAATCACAAACAGCACACGCCCGTCATCGGTGTGGGGCACCATGATGGCCGTATCGCCAGCGAGAAAAGATTTTGGCAACACCAAATGCACGCCTTGCGCCGGCTCAATCATGGTCGTCGCTTTAGGATCATCCATGCGGCGAATGCTGTCGGCAAAAATACCGGTGGCGTTTACCACCACTTTTGCGCGGATATAAATGTCTTGCTGTGTTTCTTCGCAACGACACATAGCGCCACTGGTGCGGGCGCCATCATGCATGATTTGCGTGACCGCCATGCGATTGGCCGCAACGGCTCCAAACTGTTGCGCGGTTTGAAGCAAGTTCACCGCCAGGCGCGCGTCGTCAAATTGACCATCGTAGTACTCAATGCCGCCTTGTAAATCTTCGCGCTGCACATTTGGAATTTTCTCTATGGTCTGCGCCGCGGTAAGCGCGCTGCTTGCTTTTAAATTTAATTTACCGGCAAGAGCGTCGTACAACTTCAAGCCAGTTCCGTAGAACGGACCTTCCCACCATGTGTAGCGTGGAACAATAAAAGCCAATGGATGAACCAAGTGCGATGCATTTTGGTGCAGCAACCCACGCTCGCGCAAAGCCTCCATCACTAGCGCTAAATCCATTTGCTCCAAGTAGCGCACGCCGCCGTGCACCAACTTTGTGCTGCGGCTACTTGTGCCTTTGGCCCAGTCATGAGCCTCAACCAAAGCGGTTTTGTAGCCACGATTGGCCGCGTCAACCGCCGTACCCAAACCCGTGGCGCCGCCGCCAATCACAAGTACATCAAATTGATCTGTGCCAAGTTTGCGCAATGTGCCCACGCGTTGCAATTGAATGTCCGCCGCGCTCATGAAGTGGCTCCTTTGGATTCGTCTTGCGCCCACTCGCCGGCGCGGGAAAGCGCGCGCTTCCAATTGGCGCGCTGCGAGAGTCGTTGATCATCTGAAATTTTTGGCTTGAACACGCGGTCCACGGTTCTGTTTTTGGAAAGTTCGGAAATGTTTTTCCACATGCCACTTGCAATGCCTGCCATAAACGCCGCGCCTTGCGCGGTAGTTTCCGTCACCTTAGGCCGCTCAACAGCGGCGTTTAAAAGATTCGCTTGCGTTTGCATAAGCAAATCACTTGCGCTGGCGCCGCCGTCCACGCGCAAAATTCCTACAGGCGCGCCAGCATCGCTCGTCATAGCTTCAAGAACATCCGCCACTTGATGCGCGATTCCTTCCAGAGTTGCGCGCGCAATGTGCGCCGCAGTGCTGCCACGCGTGAGTCCAAGTATGCAACCACGCGCGCGCGGATCCCATGTTGGCGCACCCAAACCAGCGAAGGCCGGCACCACAAATACTCCGCCGGAATCTGGCACTGATTCCGCAAGTTGATTCACGTCGGAGCTTTTTTGAATAATGCCAAGGCCATCGCGCAACCACTGCACCGCGCTACCGCCAACAAACACGCTGCCTTCAAGCGCGTAATGCGCCGGCTGATTGCCCATGCGCCACGCAACCGTGGTCAGCAACCTGTTCTTGCTCAGCGCCAGCTTTGTGCCGGTTTGCATAAGCATGAAACACCCAGTTCCATAGGTGTTTTTCGCCATTCCTTTGTCCAGGCACAACTGACCAAAGAGCGCGGCTTGTTGATCACCAATCATGGAGCGAATTGGAATTTCGCTGCCAAAAAGTTCCGGATCACTTACGCCAAAGTCGCTGTCATTGGAAACAACCGTTGCAAGAATTTCCGCGGGCACATTGAAAATGGAAAGCATTTCTTGGCTCCACTGCAATGATTTGAGATCAAGCAAACTTGTGCGACTGGCGTTGGTGACATCCGTCTTGTGCGCTTGGCCGCCAGTGAGTTTCCAAAGCAACCAAGTGTCAATCGTGCCTGCGGCTAATTCGCCTTTGGCCGCGCGCGCACGCGCGTTGGGAACGTGATCCAAAATCCACGCCATTTTGGAAGCGCTGAAATATGGATCAAGCAAAAGTCCGGTGACTTCACGCACACGCTCCTCCACCCCTGTCGCGCGAAGTTTGTCCATGACCGATGCCGTGCGCCGATCTTGCCAAACAATCGCCGGCGCAATGGGCCGCCCCGTGGCGCGCTCCCAAATCACCGTTGTTTCACGCTGATTTGTTATGCCAATGGCGGCAATATCACGCGGACCAAGCTTGGCGCGCTTCATGCACTCACGCGCAGTTTCTAGTTGCGTGTTCCAAATCTCTTGCGCGTTGTGCTCCACCCAACCTGTGTTTGGAAATGATTGGTGGAATTCCTGCTGAGCCACGGATCGCAATGCGCCATTGTCGTCAAAAACAATCGACCGCGAACTAGTGGTTCCTTGGTCAAATGCAAGAATGTGCGATTTGTGCATGGAATGCTTTGGGATTTTTCAGTTGGCAACACTCAGTTGCAACTGCCCATGCCCATCACTCGTCGCCATGCGCTGATTTGTCCAAGATGCATTTGCATATGACTGCCGCACATGAACATGACTGCGGAGCCCATTGTTGGAAACATTTCGCTCATGCGTCCACCCATTGGATTGGCTTGCAAGAAAGTCTCATCTGAAACACTTGGCAGCGTGGCGGCCACAAGCTTGTAGCGCTCCAGGAAATTTTTTAACACAACATCCTTGTTTGGATATTGGCCAGTTTGCTCCAAGCATGGCGCGCCATTCTTAAAAAATTCATCTTGCTTGGGATCGATCGGGTTCGCCAAATCTTTGCGGCCAATCATTTCAAGAATGCGCTCGGCGTACAAACCCAAGTGCGCAATGTAGAACAGCGGATGATTCACATCCTTCATTGGACAGTGGCCAAACTTGTCGGCTGGAATATCCTTGCAGAGTTTTTCCGCATAGCTGATGCCGTATAGAAGGCCCGGGGCGATCATCGATCCAATTCCTACGCTTGTGGTGGTTGCTGTTGTCATGGATTAATCCTATACCGATTCCCCTGCTCCAACAAAGTGAATTTGAAATTTTCTCAACTGCCAATGAAGCGATCATAAATGGAGCGCGCAATGGTTTCGTCGCTGCAACGGCCAACAATGGCGCGGCCATCGGCAAAAATAGTTAATTCAACAGGTTCGCCGCCAAGGCCTGGAACATTGCGCAGTTGTCCATGCAAAGATCCGCCACGCATTGCGAATTGTCCATGGTCGAGCAATTGTTTTTGCAGCGCGGGTAAATCCATGTCCACTGTCGGGCTGTCTACTTTGGTCCGACGCATGGGCAGAACCTGCATCGCCCCCCGCCCGCACAAGTGCGCCACGCGCGACGCTTCATTCACTAGCTCAAGAAATGAAAATTCTTTTTTGCCGCAACATGCGCAACGCTCATCAAGTGAGACCGCGATTGTTGCGTGCCGATGCGCGGCCAAATCCACGCTCCATAATTTTCGTTCAAGCAAATCAGCGCGTCCTGCAATCAAGAGCAACGCCTGGCTTGCGGCGAACGCGCCGACCATTCCAACCAACGGCCCAAGTACGCCAGCAAGATCGCACGTTGGCAACACTCCGTGCGCTGGCATTTCTGGAAACACGCAACGCAAACACGCGCCGCGCGCCGCAAAGTGGGTGGCTTTCGATTCGCCAGTATCGACAACATCTTTGGCAATGCGCGCGTGAATGAAATTTGAAACGCCCGCTTTGGAAATTTGCGCGTCCACCGATTTTGCAACGCCCGCCATGGAAATACGCTCGTCAACATCAACAGCAACATCGCGCGGCAACACAACCATGCACCGACCTTCCATAGCAACGGCCGCCGCGTACACATAAGGAATTCCATCGCGAACGGACAAATCATTCAATACAAAGCGAGTCTCGATGTTGTCCAATCCATCCACAATCACATTCACGCCACGCGCTAAATCAGCCGCATTTTCCGCGTTCACATGCTCAACGCAGGCGTGCACGCGAATAGTGGAATCAATCTCTTTCACGCGCCGCGCCGCCGCCTCCGCTTTGGGTGAACCCGCTTGCGCGTCGCGCTCACTGAAAAGTTGCTGACGCTGCAAGTTGGACCACTCCACCACATCGCGGTCCACCAACGTCAACTGCCCAACACCCGCGCGCGCCAACCACTCAATCGATGCGCAACCAAGCGCACCGCAACCAACCACCAACACATGCGCGCCGCGAATTCGCGATTGACCTTCTTCACCACACCAAGGCAAAGTGATTTGTCGCAAATGGCGTTGACGTTGTGGCATATTCAGAGTGTCCCACGCCTTGGCGAAAAAAGAAATACCATAAAAAAAGCGGCGACCCCGAAGGATCGCCGCCATGAATTCACATTGAAAAACAAATTACCAAGCCCAATTACCAAGCCCAATTACCAAGCAAAGTGAGCGAATGCCTTGTTGGCGTCCGCCATACGATGCGTGTTCTCACGTGTCGCAACGGCCTTGCCTTCATTCTTGCATGCGCTGAACAATTCATTGGCCAACTTGATGTGCATTGGTCGGCCCTTTTCAGCGCGGGCTGCTTCAATAATCCAGCGGAAAGTTAAACTTTGCGCGCGTCGACGATTGAGTTGCATTGGCACTTGATAATTGGCGCCACCGACGCGCTTTGAACGCACTTCGACAACTGGCTTCACATTTTCAAT
>CAIKXA010000087.1 GCA_903831295.1 uncultured bacterium
AGTGAACGGCGTTGCGGCCACGAGCGTGGTTGTTGTAAGCGCCACTTCAATCACAGCAAGAACACCAGCGGGAACCGTGGGCGCCAAGAGCGTGACCGTGACCACTGTTGGCGGAACCGCCACCAAGGCGAGCGGCTTCACATACACAGCGTCATTCGCTGGAGATGAAATCACTGGCGGCAACAACAACGGCGGCGGCGTGGTTGCGGGCAAAGTGAACAAAGCCAGTGACACAACCGCTGGACAATTGGCCACCAGTGCCGAGGATGAAAATGTTGCCGCGGCGCCAATGGGCGTTCAGTTGTATTTGCAAACCATAATCACGCAACCCGATGCGGATGTTGATTGCGCGAACACGCAGAGTTCCGATGCGCCAGATGCGACTACGGGAACCGTGACGGCGATCGATCTTGATCTCAACGGCGAGGCGGACATCTGTCAGTTGCGCCGCGGCGACCTTGATCTCAACGGCGTGATTGACGACGGCGACATGGGAATCTTGCTTGACATGATCGGCGTTGAACCATTGCACGGTATCGGGGACATGGACGCCAACGGGGCGATCGACTCAGCCGACATGGGTTTGTTGTTGCTGAAAGTAAATTAAGTTTTCCCTATTCAAATGAATGCCTTAGAAGGCTTTAAAAATTAACTAAATTTCTCTACGGCAGCGGCATCTACCAGCAGATTGCGAAGCCATAGTGGGTGTGAGCGGCGGCTGCGTAGATAATGTTATTCAGTACCAACGAATGTCGGGCACGCTGTCGCATTATATCTGATCCTAAAAATATACCTATAAGTTTGTTTTTGCCTAATCAGTAAATTTTAAATAGAAATTGCAATTTCGGCATAATTTGATTGCTTTGTCTCTTCCATGGCGTCATACTAGAAATGTGTGATAAACCCCCAAATGAGGATTGTATGAATCGAAATATAAATGAGCGTTGGACAATTACTGCGGCCATCCTATTCCTCATCTGCAACTTGCTTGCAAGTACAAGTTCATGGGGTCAGTGCGCAAATTCAATAAATATTTACGCATTTACCAACGGAAGCACTCGATACGAATTAGTGAAAGAGAAAAAAACCTGGGCTAATGCAGCTGCTTGCGCCAGCGCGCGTGGAGGATTTCTTGTCCAGATCGACTCGTCAGCGGAGCAGTCCGCTGTGTATAACGCAATTCTTGCATCAGGCGTGTCAAGCAACTACAACGACTTGGAGGATGGGGGCGGGGTTTCCTACATTTGGATTGGCGCAACAGACAGCAACACAGAAGGCAAATGGCTTTGGGATGGAACAAATTCTGGTTTTGGCTTTAACTTTTGGAATGGACAAGGCGCCGCCGGAAATAATACGGGCGCTCCTGTGCAAGGTAGTTATGTAAACTGGGGGCGCACTGGAACCAACTCTGGCTCGTTTCAGGAACCAGACAACTACGACAATTCTCAGAATGCTGCTGCGATCGGACTTGATCAATGGCCATCGGGGGCACCATTTGTTTATGGAAATCCTGGCCAATGGAACGACATCAGTACTGCGAACACCAATTACTACATCATTGAGTTCCCAATTGCTGCGGGACCACCAATCATCTCAATGGTCAGCCCAGCTTCTGGGACAACATCGGGCGGCACCACGTTCGCAATTGCGGGTACCAACTTAAATGGTGCAACGAGCGTGACAGTTGACGGCGTTGCGGCCACAATTGTGTTTATAAACACGACTTGCATCACAGCCAGAACGCCTGCTGGAACACTGGGCGTCAAGAATGTTGCCGTGACAACCCCCAGAGGAACCGCCACCAAGGCAAACGCTTTTACTTACGTTAGTCCAGTGCCAACAATTACCACTATTTCTCCTACGTCTGGAACAACTTTGGGCGGCACTGCGATCACAATTACTGGCACCAACTTAACGGGCGCAACCAGCGTGAAAGTGGACGGTATTGCAGCGACTAGCGTGGTAGTTCTAAGCGCGACTTCAATCACAGCAAGAACTCCAGCGGCAAGATCTACTACTTCAGTTGGAAACGTTGGCGCCAAAAGCGTGTCCGTGACAACTCCCACAGGAACAGCCACCAAAGCGAATGGTTTCACTTATGTCGTTTTGCCCACAATCACATCGGTTTCACCAAGTTCAGGAACAACATTGGGAGGTACGGCGTTCACCATTACTGGAACAAATTTAACTGGCGCAACGAGCGTCAAAGTGAACGGTGTTGCAGCGACTAGCGTGGTAGTTGTAAGCGCCACTTCCATCTCAGCTAATACTCCAGCTGGAACCGTTGGCGCCAAGAGCGTGGCCGTGACGACTCCGAAAGGAACCGCAACCAAGTCAAACGCATTTACTTACGTTGTTCCAGCACCAATAATTACTTCTATCGCTCCAACGTCGGGAACAACTTTGGGCGGCACGGCGTTCACAATTACGGGCAGAAACTTAACTGGCGCAACAAGCGTAAAAGTGAACGGCGTTGCGGCTACTAGCCTGGTTGTTGTAAGTGCGACCTCGATTACAGCTAAAACACCAGCCGGAACAGCGGGCGCTAAGAGCGTGAGCGTGACAACCGCGGGTGGAACAACAACCAAAGCGAGTGCGTTCACATATCTCATTCCCGTACCAACAATCTCATCCATCTTGCCGGGTTCAGGTTCTACGCAAGGGGGAACCGTAGTCACCTTCACTGGGGCTAATTTGAGAGGAGCAACTTTGACTATAGATGGAATCCCTGTTGAAATTACATACAACACTGGTACATCCTTCAAGATCACTACCCCAGAACATTCTTCCGGTTGTGTCCCGGGAACATTGACCACGAGCTACGGCTCAGTGAACAGGCAATACATGTATTGTTATTATGAAGGATTCAATGGCGATCAGACGAATGGTGGCAGAAGCATCAACCGTATGGGAATGAACTTGGATGGTGGAGAAGCCAATGCTTCTGAAGAAAGCATTCCCTTGGCCCCAATGGGCGTTCAGCTGTATTTGCAAACCATAATCACGCAACCCGATGTGGATGTTGATTGTGTGAACACGCAGAGTTCCGATGCGCCAGATGCGCCTGTGGCAACCTTGGGGGCGATCGATCTTGATCACAACGGCGAAGCGGACATCTGTCAGTTGCGCGATGGCGATCTTGATCTCAACGGTGTGATCGACAACATCGACATGGGAATCTTGTTTGACATGATCGGCACAGAAGCACTACACGGCATTGGCGACATGGACGCCAACGGCGTGATCGACTCATCCGACATGGGTTTGTTGTTGCTCAAGATTGAATAGAGCGTAAAGCGATTAAGGGCAGGGGCCGAAATTACCTAGCACTGTTCCTAAATCGGAGGCGTCCACAATTCCATCGTGGTTCAGATCGCCCGCGCATTGCGCGCAGATTCCAAATTCACCAAGCATGGCTCCAATGTCGCTGCTGTCCACGGATCCACTGTTGTTCAAATCACCGGGACAAGGCCGCGGCACTTGCGTTGCGGCAAAGGCCCTGGCAATTCCATAGCCAGTGACAAACAGCGGATCTGGATGCAGGCCGCTGGCGTCGGAGCGCGACGCGGTTGCGAACAACGCGGCGCGCAGCGAATTCACCGTGAAGTCTGGTCGCGCCTGCAAGATGCACGCGGCGGCGCCCGCCAATAACGGCGTGCTTAAACTGGTTCCGCTCACGCCGCTAATGCCTGATGTGTTGGTGCTGTTCACTGTGGCGGTGCTTACGCCCATGGCCAAAAGTTCTGGCTTCACGCGGCCATCCACTGTTGGACCATCGGTGGAAAAACTTGCGATGGCACCAGTGTTGTCAACCGCGCCACACGAAATCACTTGCAACGCGTCGGCTGGCGCGATCAATGTATTGGTGGCGGGATTGCTGTCGTGGCCCTCGTTGCCGGCGGCGGTGAAACAAATCAGTCCGTTGGCCGTGGCGATATTCACCGCGATCGTTGTCACTGCCGTCACGCCGTTCATGTCGTTCTGCGTGTACCAATCGATGTATCCCAGCGAACTTGTGGCGATGTCCGCGCCGTGCGCCTCCACAAATTCCAGGCCCGCCACATAAAAATCCTCCTCGATTGGAGTTTCAGTTGGAACGTCCTCGGTTTTGGCCAGCACAAATCGCGCCTCATACGCGGTGCCAATGAGTTGATTGGGCAAGTACGCCGCCATGGTTCCCAAGATCCATGTTCCGTGCTTGTGCTGCTCGGAGTCGTCGCCTGATTGAATGTCCGTGTTGTTGTCGTTCTTCACAAAGTCCCACTCGGCGATCACTTGAAGCGGATGCTCGGCGCTCTTGAACGCTTCATGAACGCGGCGAAATCCGCTGTCAAGAATGCCGATCACAATTCCAGCGCCGTGGTAGCCGGCATCGTGAAGGCGGCGCACATCGATTTGGTCTACCTGCGTCGCGGCATAGCCGTATGCGTCGACGGCGAAGTTGGCCGGCGATGGAGTTGTCACGGATTCATTCTCCACGCGCCTGGCGGAGCGTCCGCGGCGAACATGTTCCACGCGCGTGACATTGGGTAATTTTTTCAGCGCGGCAATTTGCGCCGGCGTGGCCAGCGCGCTGACGGCGTTAAGCCAACGACTTTTCACGCGCACGGTTGCGCCCGTTGCGGCGACCGCGTTCACGCACTCTTGCGGCAGCGGCATGTCGAGAATGTCCACCACGCCAGGCAGCGTGCGTCGTTGCCAGCGGCGCGCCACGGCCAGTTCCGTGATGGCGGTATCGCATGCTTCGCACGGCGCCACGCGCAGTTCTTGAAAGTACACCCACACTGGCAAGCGAGTTTCGGTGGGCGCGGCGCGCTGTACGGCGGTCAATGTGGTTCGCGTCGCGGTTGTTGGCACTTGCCGAAAAGTAGATGTCTGCTGCACTGTCAGCATGAGCGCGGTCATGGATGTCAAAGCGAGCAGCGGGGTCATCTAGGTTGATTATGGATCAAGATTGCACTGCTGATGCGAGAAGTTTGAAAGTTTTTGCAAATAGTTATTGGTTGCGGCGGGGGGTTTAGATGAGCGCGCGGCATTTAAAGAGGTTGTCTTAGTGTCAAGGGTGAGCGTGTTCCCAGCGCAAAAAGTTCAACCCCTCACTTCAGCAGTTTCGCCCGCTCCGCTTGCGCGTTGATGTTCTTGCTGTTGCGCATGAAATCAAGCGCCTTGGCGGCCGCTCGCTCCTTGCTCATTCCGTGCAAGAATTGAATTCCGCCAGAGTAAATCATGGTACTTGCCAATTTCTTGGCGATCATCCACTTCAGGTACGGCGCCGGCAAATCTTTGAACACGCGCGCGCCAACTGTGTCAAGCAAAGTCTGCGGCAAATGTTCAAGCACCAGTCCGCGTGAAAGCGCGTGGTCGGCCGCGCTCCAAGTTGCCATGGAGTTGTGGATCACATCGGCGGCGTCGTTCATGCACTTAGAAATTTGCACGCTGATTTCTGGAAGCGATGTCTCTGGATGCAACTTGCCTTCGCGCAGCAAAAGTTCCGCCTCGGTGCGCGCCATTTCTCGCAACTTGCCAAGCACGCCCTCAACAAACGGCGCCTTGATGCGCACGAACTCCGCCTCGCTCAACAACATGCACGCAATGATTTCGTAACTGGAGCAAATCACGCCACATTTGTTGGCGGAACTATCCTTGATAATCGTGGTTCCCGCGTCGCTGAGATGCTTGCGCGCCTCGGCGGTCAGGAACAAATTGGCTC
>CAIKXA010000088.1 GCA_903831295.1 uncultured bacterium
AAACTGCAATTTTTGCTGCATTCCCTTGGAAAGTTCTTCGCAGCGTTTTTGAGAAACGTTGGGTAATTCCACGCGCTCAAGCCACGATCGAATACGCACGTCGGCATCGGCGCGCGCAATGCCTTTCAGTTTAGCCATAAAACGTAGAAAATCCGCCACACGCATTTTTCGATACAAGCCGCGCTCTTCCGGCAAATATCCAATGCGATCTTTGGCGTCAAGCGCGGAGCCCCCAAGCACGTTGATGACGCCCGAGTCTGGAAGCAGGATGCTCATGATCATACGAATGGTTGTGCTTTTGCCGGCGCCGTTTGGGCCAAGAAATCCACACACTTGTCCGCGCTGGATTTCAAAGCTGACATTGCGAACAGCGTGCAACGCACCAAAGCGTTTGTTCACATTCGCAAGTTGAATAACAAGGGTGTTCATTAAAAATTTCTTAAAAGATGATTCAGGGTTTTATTTTTGATGAGTCGTTGGAGGTGGCGCTCGGTTTATCTTTTGGATTCTTGCCTTTAGAAAGCAGGACAACTTCGGCGGGTGGCGCGAACAGCGCGGCGTCGATTGGATCGCCTGAAATGGTGGTAAAGTCGCTTGTGGTCAACGACTCGCCGCGTCGAATAGAGATGCGCCGCGGAATATCCAAGTCCCCAACTTTGGTCCAGGCTTCAATGGTCATCACCGTGGGCACGCCTATCGTGGCGGCTTCCGAAGTCTGTAAAACCCGCAATTTTCCGCTTGATTCCTCAATCCACGCCGTGGCCTCAAGGTCTTCGCGGTCTTTCATATCGATGCGTCTGCACAGCACGCCATCCTTATTTTCCAGCGGACCTAGTTTGCGATTTGGAAATCGTTCAAAGATTGCGACCATCATTCGATAGGGAAGCACGCCCACCGACGCGGCGAGAACTCCGCGGCGATCCAGTAGGCGCCATGATCCGTCGATCGGACTTCGCAGCCACGCCAACTCACCATCGGTGCCGCTTTCCATGCTTTGACCGCCAGGCAATTTTTGTGTGACTCGGAATTTTTCAGGACCCGCGCCTTGCACCAACATTTGTATATGCGTGATGCCTTGCGGCGAACTGACCAAGCCCTCAATACGCAATGATTGAATTTCTTTCTGTCCGCCAACAACATCGATGGCGCGCCGCACCACCGCGTCAACAGTTGGCTCATTGCTTTGAGCAGGAACCCCAGAAGCGGCTTGGTTTTTTTCAGCGACAGCGTGAATAGTCTGCGCGAAAATTGAAACGCACATGAGGGGGATTGTCAAAGTAATTGGTGTGCGACGCATTGTTATAAAGCACTAAAAATCAATGAATTTCCAAGTTTTTCAGGAATTTTGTTGATTATAATTTTGGTGATCCGTCAACAGGTGGCGTTGCAGGTGGGGTTGGAGCCGTGGTGGTTGTAGGCGTAGTTCCAGCGCCAGGGATTGATCCACTCGTTCCGTTGGGGTTCACACGAATTCTATTTATAGCCTTCTTCGATCCATTGTTCGCAGCGCCAGTGGCAGCGGGATTTTTAGCTCCGCCTACAAGCGCTTTAATTTCCGGCGGTAAATTAAATATCGCAGGATCCACGGGCTCGTAATTCACAGAATCAACAGTGAGAACTTGTTTCATATTCATCGCCTCCATATCCGTGCGTGCGGCAATTTTTACGCCGTCAAATTCCTTGTAATCGCTCATGATGGTGGTCGATGGCATCTTGCCCATAGGACTTTCCACGGTCAGCACCATGCCGCGGGTCAAGCCACTTTGAATTTCGTAATACAGCGCCCCATCTCCAGGACCGCCGGTCACAACAATTTCATAGCAAGGAACGCCGCCAAAATTCACAGCGCCTTTGGTTTCAGCTTTAGTCCAAATCTTGCTTGGATCAAGGTCTTTATACATGTCGCTGGATTTTTTCAGTTCCTCCAGCATGGGCCCCTCGATCAAGCTTGGTCCTTGCATTGGGTTCATGCTCCATCCAACTGTGCCATCAAAGCCTTGACGAATTATTCCTACGCCTGGAAATTCCATGGCGGTCACAACTTTATTCGGAGCAAGAGTTGTGATTTCCAACTTGCCTGACATGCCAGCCGCGGGCATGGACAATGTTCCCTTGGTCACCATGCAAGTATGTTTGCGGATGGCTGCTTCGCCACCAATGGCCGCAATGCTACGGGTGAAAATATCGCTCGCGGTGGGAAGAGGACCATTTGGTTGCGGAACAAGTGGTGTGATGGCTGAGTTTGGTGTTGAGGCGCTGCCGGAAGCGGCGCTTGGTGTGGACGGCGCGGTGATTTCATCGCCCTTACCAAAATTATTTGGCGTGCTTGAAGGAACAGCCGGTGGTGTTGTGGCTGGAGTTGCAACTGGTTGTTTCGGTGCAACAGCCTCGGGTGGCGTAGCGGTTGGCGCTTGACTTCCACTTGGTTTGGAACCAAATGCATCATTTTGCGCATGGGATGTTGGTGCGAAGAATGCCACGGACAGAATCAAAATTGCGAATGATTTCATGGTTGGTCCTTTAAAGAGTGACAAGTGTACCTTTGCGATATCAAACTACTTGTGAATGAAATTGAGCGGCGTTTGATTGGCTCGCCAAGAATTGTGAAATGATTGGAGTTGGGGAAATCATTGAAACTCGGCATGATTTGTTGCTGTTTGATGCGCGCGAATCAGCGATTCCGCCCCGAGCAATTTCTATGGTTGTTGCGGTTTGTATTGCGCCACAATCCAGCGAGCGGCCGCGGTCACATCGGCGTCTTGGTTTGGCGTCCAATCCTCACGGTGTGTTCCGGAGATCTGATCAGGAATCACGCCAACGCCTTCGATGGTGGAGCCGTCTGGCAATGTGAAATTAGCAAAGGCGAATAGAAGCGCGTCACCAGAGGCGAGAGTTTTCATTTGCGCGGGTAGCGCAGCTCCAGCACTGACACGACCGAATACGCGCGCGCGATTTAGTTTTTGTAAACCGCCTGCGAAGATTTCGCTGGTGCTCGCCGAAAGTGGATCCACAACAATAGCCACTGGGCCCGAGAAAGGTTCCACGCGCTCGCCTTGCGGCGTGCTGCGTCGTGGATTCACTTTAAATTCAAGCGTGGTGTCACGAGTACGCATTGCGCCCAAACTTTTTGGTTCATCCATGACATGGCCAGCCACGCCCATAGCCATGCCGCCAGCACCACCGGGGTTTCCACGCAAATCAATAATCATTCCGTCGGCGTTCAGGTGTCGTTGAAATGCCTCATCCAATTTTTGCGCGATCGCGGGCATCCAAATATTGAAGCTGATGACTGCAATGTTGAAGTCATCAGGCAAGCCAAGCGAGCGCAATTCTTCCTTGCTCAAAATGCGCTCGTCGCAGCGAGCTTGAAATGGCGGCAAAAGCCCTAGTTTTGTGCTGATTCCTTCGCTGCGGGTCCGCGTTAATTCCGTCGTGCGCAATTCGCCAGGTTTGCTCTGAAAGACCCACGTTTCTTGACTGTCTATTTCGCCGGCGTCCGCGCCTTGCAAAATAAGTTCTTCAACATACTTGGCCGTTCCATCGGCGGCGTCAGATTGCGCTGTGCTCATGTCCACGCCATCAACGGACTTCACGATCCAACCCATTTCCACTCCGGCTTTGTCTGCGGGGGAGTTGGCGCGCACTCCAGTGACAGTCGGAATTTTTTCAATGAACCGTAGAGTAAGACCAAATGACGCCTCAGCCTCGGCGGCGCGATTTGATGTGCGCGCGGATGTGTTGTCAGATTTCGTTTGGGATTCGTTGTCTAATTTATTTTTAGTTTGGCTCTGATCCGCGCTCGCATTTGTGGATTCTTGCGACGCAACTTTTTCCTTGTCGCTTGCAACGCTGCCAAATTTTTCCAGGGCGGATTGAGCCGCAGATGCACCATCCTTGGACTCACTTGATGTTTTTTCATCGACATGCTTTGGAGCATCCTCTTTGGCTAGAGCGGCCGCGCTATCGGCGGGAATAATTCCAAAGTGGCTGCGCTTGAGTCGCGACAGCATGTCTTGAAGAATCGCGCGCAACTCCTCGCGACTAGTGGCGTTCATGGCCTTGGGTCGCAGTTCCTCTTTCACGGCAACCCAATCCACGCCGCCGTGGTCGCGTTCCACATCGGATTGCTCAACGGTGTTCCAGGTTTCATCAAATGTGGCCAAGGCAATTTCTTGGGTAATGGGGGTCTTGGGCTGCGAATGGTCTACATTTTGCGAAATTGACGTGGTTTTTTCGGCGTTGCAATCCAATGCCACGCCAGCGCATAGGGCGCAAAAGAGACTGAAATATAGGCTTAATTTCATTGCGTTTGCAGTGTAGACGTATTGGCGCGCACCTGATCTATCCGTTTATCCGGATACACGGTTGAATACCCACCAAAGTCCATATATAGTCGTCGTATGTCGAGCCGCTTTTTAGACACATTGCAACAACGAGTGCTTCTATTTGATGGAGCCATGGGCACCAGTATTCACAGTTGCACTGATTGCACGCCGCAAGATTATTTGGGCCGTGACAATTGCACTGACATTCTTGTGAAGTCGCGCCCCGACATGATTCAGCGTATTCACGAAACTTTTCTTTTGGCTGGCGCCGATGTGGTGGAGACCGACACATTTGGTTCCAACAAACTTGTGGGCGCGGACTTTGATCCAGAGATGGTGGCGTGGACGCGCGAGTTGAACAAACTTGGCGCGCAGATTGCGCGCGCCGCATGTGACAAGCACGCCACAAAGGATCGACCACGCTTTGTCGCGGGCTCCATGGGGCCGGGCACAAAGTTGATCACGCTCGGCAATACCGATTGGGAATCCATGCTTGACTCCTACTGCGAACAGGCGCTTGGATTAATTGATGGCGGCGTGGATTGTTTCATGATTGAAACATGCCAAGATTTGTTGCAAGTGAAGTGCGCCATCAATGCGTGCATTGATGCCCTGGCGCAATCGGGCCGCACCGTGAATGACATTCCAATTTTGGTGAGCGTGACCATGGAAACCACCGGCACCATGTTGCTGGGCAGTGACATGGCCGCGGTGGTGAACGCGCTGAAGCCATTTCCAATCGCCAGTTTGGGTTTGAACTGCGCCACTGGACCAGTGGAAATGGCGGAACATATCGCGTATTTAGCCAAACATTGGGACCGCGCCGTCAGCGTGATTCCAAACGCGGGCTTGCCTATTTTGCTGGATGGCCGCACGGAATATCCACTGCGCGCCGACGCATTTGCCAGCGCCATGCGCCGCTTCATTGAACAATACAACATTGACATTGTGGGTGGTTGCTGCGGCACAACTCCGCAACACATTCAAGAAGTGCGAAATGTTCTTGGCGAGTCGCGCGCGCGCACTCCGCGCATCACCACGGCGCAGGCTCCCGCGTGTAGCAGTTTGTACAGCATGACGGAGTTCAAGCAGGACAACTCATTTTTAATTGTTGCCGAACGCACCAACGCCAACGGCAGTCGCAAGTTCAAGCGCTTGCTTGATGAGGAGCAGTGGGACCAACTTGTGGGCATGGCGCGCGAAGAAATGAAAGACGGCAGCCACCTTCTTGATGTGTGCGTTGACTTTGTGGGCCGCAACGGCGTGACCGACATGGGCGAATTTGTTTCGCGCGTGGTGCGACAAGTAAACGCGCCGCTCATGCTTGATAGCACGGAGTCGCCCGTGCTTGAGGCCGGTCTGAAAAGATCCGCGGGCCGCTGCATTGTGAACTCCATAAATTTGGAGGATGGCGAAGGACGCATGAACACGGTGTGTCCGTTGCTGAAGCGCTACGGCGCCGCGTGCGTGGCGTTGACAATAGATGAGGACCCGCAAGCGGGAATGGCCAAAACAGCGCAAAGAAAGCTTGAAATTGCAACGCGCATTCACGACTTGTTCACGCGCAAGTGGGGGCTTGATGAGAACGATCTGATCTTTGATCCGCTGACATTCACTATCGCCACTGGCAATGAGGACGACCGCGCGCTTGGCTATCAAACACTTGATGGTATTGAATTGATCGCTAAGCAATTTCCAAATTGCGGAATCATTCTTGGCTTGTCCAACATTTCATTTGGCTTGAAGCCTTCCGCGCGCACAGTGCTCAACACCGTGTTCTTGGGCGAGGCTCGCAAGCGTGGACTGACCGCGGCCATTGTGCACTTTTCTAAACTGCTTCCAAAAAATAGAATTCCGCAAGAGCAATGGGAAGCCGCCGAGTGGCTCATCTTTGATCGCCGCGGCGATACGCGACCTGAAGGTAAGCCTGCGGAGTTTGATCCACTGTTGTATTACATCAGTTTGTTTCCAGATGGCGAGGAACAAAAAGTTGAGAAGAAGGGAATGTCCGATCTTCCACTAGAGGAACGTTTGCAGCGCCACATTATTGATGGCGACGACGGCGTGCTTTCTGAGTCGTTGACCGAAGCCATGACCAAGTACGAGCCGCTTGTGATTATCAATGACCACTTGCTTGCGGGCATGAAGACCGTTGGTGAATTGTTTGGCGCAGGCACTATGCAACTTCCGTTTGTGCTGCAGAGCGCGGGCGTGATGAAAAAAGCCGTGGCGTTTTTGCAGCCATTTATGGTAAAAAAAGGTGTTTCCGAGAAACCCAAGGCCACCATTGTGTTGGCCACCGTCGCGGGCGACGTGCACGACATTGGCAAGAACTTGGTGGACATCATTCTGTCCAACAATGGTTTCAAGGTTCACAACATTGGCATTAAGCAAAGCCTGCAACAAATTATCGACGCGTGGAAATCCACCGGCGCCGACACGATTGGCATGAGCGGCTTGCTTGTGAAAAGTGTGACGGTGATGGAGCAAAATTTAAAGCAGCTCAATGAGCTCAACATTCGCGTGCCCATTATGTTGGGTGGCGCGGCGCTCACGCGTCACTACGCGGAAAGTCATTTACGCGGCGTGTATAACGGTCCGCTGTATTACGGCAAGGACGCATTCGAAGGGCTGTCTGTTTGCAACGCGCTTGCCGATGGAACGCTTGCAAAGGTAGACGCGGAAATTTCCGCGCGACTCACCAAGCGCGCCGAAGTGGACGCCAAAGTTGGTCAGCGACTTGAAGCCGCAGATTCCGCAACCGCCACCGCGCCTGGCCGCAGCGATGTTGATCAAAACATTCCAGTTCCCAAGCCGCCATTCATGGGTGATCGACTTGTTGAATCCATTGATCTTGACGCCATTTATCCATATGTGAACAAGGTTGCGCTGTACCGCGGTCAATGGGGTTTTAAGCGCGGCGACATGACGGAGGAGCAACACGAAGCGCTGATTCGCGATACCGCTGAGCCAATTTTTGAGCGTTTGAAAGCGCAATGCAAGCAGGAAAATATTTTACGACCCGCGGTTGTTTACGGGTTTTTCCCGTGCGCTAGCCAAGCCAACGACTTGGTGGTGTACGACCCAACCGATCCTGATCGCGAATTGGAGCGCTTCACTTTCCCACGGCAAACCGCGCGCCAGAGTTTGTGCATCAGCGATTTTTTCCGACCCGCTAATTCTGGCCAGCGCGATGTTGTTGCCTTTCACTGCGTCACCATGGGCATAGAAGTTAGCCACCGCGCTAAGCAACTTTTTGAGCGCAACGAATACACGGAATATCTGTACCTGCACGGCATGGGCGTGGAGTGCGCCGAAGCGCTGGCCGAACTGTGGCACAAACGCATTCGCGCCGAGCTTGGCATTGGCAACGATGACAGTCCGCGCCTGAAGGAATTGTTCACGCAGAA
>CAIKXA010000089.1 GCA_903831295.1 uncultured bacterium
ACGGCCCATGATCACCTGCCTATTTTCCGTCTGATGCCACGCCGGCCACATGCCTGTCACGCTGACTCCATCAAGTGTTTCATTTGTGCTTTGCACGCTTAAACTGGTCGAACTAATTGGCGTGACGCATTTCACGCTGCGACATTGCTCTTCTATGGCTTTGGCTTCACTGGCGCGCAAACGCACCTTTTCCCAGGGATATCGATTGCGCGGAGCGTTGTCAGGGCGGCTTGGCCACACGTATAAACGCGCCGCGCCGAAGGTTTCAAACTCCTTCAACACTTGCGTCTTTAAACCTGTCAGCGCGGCAATGACCGCCGTGGTGCTTGCCACGCCCACAATAATTCCCAGCGCCGTCAACGCACTGCGCAACTTGTTGGCCCAGATTTGGCGAAACGCCAAAAGAATGCTCTCAAAATAAAACAACGGACTTAGCATGCGCCCATGCTCCGTTGCGCCTTGGCGATTGGTCCCACTGCTTCATCTTGATCCACGGAAAGATCGCTCAAGATCAATCCGTCGCGCAACCGTAGCACGCGCTGGCAATGCGCGGCCACATCATTTTCATGCGTGACCATCACCACGGTTTGTCCATCGCTATGAATCTTTTCAAACAACTCCAGAATTTCACCGGTGGTCACGGAGTCTAAATTTCCAGTGGGCTCATCGGCCATCAGAATTTTTGGCTCGGTTAAAATGGCGCGCGCAATCGCAACGCGTTGCTTCTGCCCGCCAGACAATTGACTTGGTCTGTGGTCCATTCGATCCGCCAATCCAACGCGCTCAAGCACGTCTTTGGCGATTTGACGGCGGCGCTTGCGCCAACCCCAACCTTGGCCTTGCGAATACAGCAACGGCAACTCGACATTCTCCAGCGCCGACAAGCGCGGCAGCAGTTCAAAGCTCTGAAATACAAAGCCAATTTCCTTGTTTCTTACGGCGGCCAACTCGTTGGAATCAAGTTCGCTTACTAAACGTCCACCCAATTTATATGTGCCCGCGGTTGGTTGATCTAGGCAACCAAGCGTGTTCATAAGCGTGCTCTTGCCACTACCCGACGCGCCCATGATGGCCACCATTTCACCTTGGAACAAATCAAAATCAACTCCGCGCAAAGCATGGATTGTTTCAACACCAACATGGTAAATCTTTGTCAGCCCACGAATCTCTATGAGTGGGTGACTCATGGGATTATCCAATACGAATTCCACCGCCGCCACCACGGCGACCACCGCCACCGCCGCTACCTCCACCGCCATTCATGCGCATTCCATCTTTCATTTCCTCTTCCTTCACTCGATCGCCCTCTTTCAAAGATTCAAGCGAACGATACGGACCAGTGACCACGGTCTCGCCCTCTTGCAACCCTTTGACAACAATGGTGTCAGTTAGATTGCTGGCGCCACTGACCACTGGTCGAATTGAAACAATTCCATCTTTGACCACCAACACAATGGGCGTGGTTGATTTCGTTTTCTGAACAAGTTCATCATTTGCGATTGCCTTGGGTAACTCCTCCACCTTGCGATCAATAATCGCCTGGCTTGGAACCACAATTCCGTCGGTGCTGGCCACATTTAAATCAACATTTCCCGTCAACCCACTTGGAATCACTTTGCCCTTTAAATCAAGGGAAACCAGCACTTTAAAAGTGCTTGTACCGTCCTTCTCCAGCGTTCGAGACAGCGCCACTTCCTCCACCTTTCCAGCGAAAGGTTGGTCTTTATACGCGTTGATAAACACCTCGGCGGTTACGCCAGGCGCAATGCGCGCGATATCAGTTTCAGACACGCGAGCGTTCAAGCGCATCTCGCCAAGATCCGCCACCGTCATAATGCGCGTACCCGCGTTGTTCATTGTGCCCACCATGACCAGTTCGCCCACTTCGGCCGCAAGCAATGTGACAATGCCATCAATAGGACTAACAATGGTTGTCCTGCGCAACGCCTCACGTGCTTGCTCTATTTGCGCCGCGCTTGAATCAATGGCCTTCTGCAATTGCGAAAGCGTTTGCTCAGCCGCGTTTAATTGCGCCTCTAAATCCTTGGTTCTTGTTTGAGCGTCGGACAACGCCTGCTTGCTCACGTCACCGGACGCATACAAATTGCTCTGCCGCAGCAATTGCGCCTTGGAATTGGCAAGATTTTCCCGAGTGCCCATGATTCTAGATCGCTCGGATTCCAAGCGAAACTTTTCACCGTCGCGCCGCGCCTCAACGCTCGTCAAGGCTGCGGTTAAATCACGGCCGTCCAATTTCACAAGCACATCGCCCTTCTTCACCACGGCTCCTTCACGCAGCGGCAACTCAAGAATGCGCGCGCTTACCTCCGCGCTCACATCCACCTTGCGCTTTGGCTCCACAGTTCCAGGCGCGGAAACAGACTCCACCAAGGTTTGCTTCTTGGCCGTAGTTTGGCGCACTGGGATTGAATTGGCATCGGAATTAGGCCACATCCAATACGCCACCGCTGCCACAACCACAATCGAAACACTGGAAATAGGAATTAACTTTCTCATATAAATCCCCCTTTCGATTGGGGATCATCAAGAGTAGCCCATTCGTTCCCCTCTGTCACTTGAGCCACTTACAACTGCCAAATGCAGTTTGTCACACCGCAGATCCCCCGAATACAGCAAGGCAAAAATGAAATCCCCCCGGTCCAAGACCGGGGGGATTGTTTGCACCTAAATAGCGCGGCTTACAAAGCCGCCATACACATCACTCTGTCGGACATGCTCCGAAGTTTCCGAGCGTGGTTCCCAAATCAGAGCTATCAATGACCAAATCATCATTGAAGTCGCCTGGGGTACCCAAATCGCATGGGCCGAATGACCCAAGCACTGCACCCATGTCTGAACTGTCAGTGACACCGTCACTATTCAAATCCGTTGGGCATGGTGGGGCTGTGTTCAGCGAACCACCCATATTGAATGCACAACCGTAAAGGATTCCTGCTGGCAGATCAGGACGCGATGTGTAAGTTGGGCCTAGGTTATAGAAGCAGAACTTAGGACCAGTACCAATACTGCGCCATCCGAATGGCGTGTTTGCCGCAAAGGGACCAGCGAGGCTCAGATTACCCGAGTCACCCACAGGGATATCCACGGCAGCAGTGGTGACCTGTGGCATCGATTTCACGCCGTACATCAACCAACTAAGATAGGTATTTTCACCATCGGCATCAGCACCGTAAATGGTGAAGTAGTAACTACCTGGCTGAAGCACGAATGGGTTGGTGATGTCCACATAGTAACGTCCACAACCAACTGAGCATTGATCACCAATGTCATAGTAATCATCCACATTGTACGCTTCGCTACCTTCAAAAAGCACTTGACTCGCATTATAGTTACCATCGCCAAACGGACGCCCAAACTCGCCATACGCACCACCATTGGTGTCGCGAGCAATGATCTTGTAATGAATCAAGTTTGGTTGAGGCAGACCTTCGTCAGGGCCTGGACCACCACCACCTGCAAAGTTGAAGTTGGTGATTGTTCCAACTGTTGTCATTTCAAAGGGCACAAAAATCATACGCTTTGGAAGATCCACGGTTGACCAACCAGAAATCAAACCCTGATTTACTCCTCCACCATCCACTATCGCATAGGTCTGCAAACCATTGTCAACAAACACTGGTGCGAAGTCAATGGTCATGCTGGCCGCAAAGCCTTCTGGAGACGTAGTGGTTGGATCCGCCGTGACTGGTTCGTATTGACCAACAGCAATCAATACGTAATGACCCGCCTCAACGCCTGTGACTCTCACTGATGATGAACCGCCTACATCCACAGTTGGAAGCCCAGAGACTGGATCAATTGCACCACTATCGGTGCAATTATCATCAGAGCAACCGATGTAAAGGTTTGGCAAATCTTGAGGATTTGGCACGGTTGGATCGGTACCCAGGTAAAACACGTTGATCACAGAATCGGCGGGGAAATCATCGATTTCTCCGTCGCCGTTTGTGTCTGTGGCAATTGGATTACCCAAGCCACACATGCTCACTGTGATTTCACCATTCGCTGCAACTGGACCAACGATGTACCACAGATCGTGCTTCATTTGTGATGTGCACAGTCTTGTGACGTCATTTGGACCGTCTTGTGTAGCGGAGGTGTTGTCAAAGGCGATCGTAGTTGGGAATGTGTTTACTGCAGTTGCACTTCCAACGCAATCGTTGCTAGCACTGGTGCTTGGATTGGCGCAACTGTAAATAAAGTTTCCGCACAAATCCACGCCATGTTGAAGGCAACTTGTATCCCACGCGGTGTCGCAACATGCGGCAAATCCGCCGTTGCAAACCGTATCGCAGCATAGACCATCTGAACAGCCACCCTTATTGCTAACGGTGATGCAATCATTGGTCGCAGCCGTGGAACCACATTTGGCATAGTCGTAACCACTAATATCAATATTCAAACCCCAGGCCATAGGACCTACCAGGGCTCGATTACCGGAATCAAATGGACACCACACCGTGAAAATAATGTCTCCAGCAGGAACCGAAAAACGCGGTTGATCATCGCCATTTGGAAGAACATATAGCACCGTCTGTGGACATTCAAACCCATAATCCCCATAGAAGTAATCGTTGCCGGGCGAACCGTCGCCAGCCTTGTCACCATAAGGATCTCCAACTGGGTCGGCCCACCGATAAAACTGCAGCAAGCTAGAGGTGAATTCATTAGCGCCCACAGGATCGCCATTAACGTCGCTCATGGACAATTGTATTTGTAGATAGCAAGCCGTTGTCAACTTGATATGTAAGTAATCAAGATCGCGCTTATCCAATGGAAGAGTTGGAGAGAACGGATCTGTTGAATTGAAGTTGCCGGTGAAACCATTCACGCGAATGGTTTCACCCACGCCGTGGGTTCCTAATTCCGTGAAACGATTTGGGTATTGCTCACCCGTTGTTGCATCTTTGAAGCCGAAACCACTGTTGGGATCGATGCCTTTGATAATATCTCCAAAGTCGTCTTGGATATCTATCGTGTACCACGAGTCGCCATCGGCATTGACAGCTTCTGTGTAATCACCAACCGAGGTTGGATCACACACTTGTGCGAACGCTCCACTGGAACAAAGCAAGGCAGCTGAAGCTACGAATCCGTAGGTCAACTTTGAATAAAACTTCGACATTTTTGTCATCTCCTATTAGGTGCAAATGTGTTCAAATCGCTTCAAATTTGTCACGGCGACGCCACCGAGACATGGACAGAGTCCAACTACTAGTACGGTTAAACTTAACTCCTGCTTAACCTGAGTCCAATTAAAAATAAAATAGTTTTGAAATTTGTTGAACTTCGGCAGTAGCAGGAAAGACAATTCATGCCTGTTGCCAAAATAAAATATGGTCACACAAATAGCCGTCTAGCAAATTTGGCTATAAAACAAGCTAAAATTAGCTTTTTTCAATAGTCGCCGAAAGACCTTTTGAGGTTAATTGGTCGCGGACCAATTCAGCATGCTCCCGGTGGGTTTGAAATACAATGGCGGATCCATTGTTATGGGTCTCTAGCGTTCGCTCTGTGGCGTCCTGAGCGGGCAACCGGACTAATTGAACCAGGGTTGAAACCACGTAGACCATGTCATTTTTGTTGTCATTGTGAAGACGTACGGCCCATTGAGGCATGGCTTGGCTTGGACGGGCGGCTGTTTCTACAGGCAATTCAATTGTTTGGCTCATAAGTGCATAGTGACGCAAGTGAGTTGAAATTGCAAGCAAAAAATGAAATTTCATGAAGGGGGCGAACGCGGCCGCGCGCCAATTGAAATGCGAATGTGTTAGACACGCCAGTCAATGAGCACTTTTCCAAATTGATCCCCCGCTTCAAGACGCGCATAGGCGGTGCGGCCATCTTTGGCGTGGTGGGTTGAATCAATCACGGGCTTCAACGCGCCACATTTGTACAGCGCCATCACGGCACGGAACTCGTCCATGGATCCCATGGTTGAACCCAAAATGGAAAGCTGATTCCAGAACACGCGGGCAAGATCCGTGACTCCATCGCTGCCCGTGGTGCAACCGCATGTGACAAAGGCGCCTCCGCGCACCAGGCTTTTAATGCAACTTTGGTGAACGGCTTTGCCAATCGAATCAATCACCACATCAACGCCTCGGCGATTGGTTGCGCTACGAACTTGCTTTGACCAATCGGTGCCGTCATCCAGAATGCAATGGTTTGCCCCCAAAGATTTGGCTTTTTCCAATTTCCAAGCATGTCGACTTGTGACAATGGTTGTGCAACCAAAGTGCTTTGCAATGGCAAGCGCGGCAACGGCAACACCGCCGCCAATTCCCGTAATAAGTACTTGCGCACCAGGCGTTACGCGCGCGCGCGTGATCAACATTCGGTACGCCGTGAGATGCGTGAGCCCAATGGCGGCGGCTTCGGCGGGATTGTGCTGCTCAATGTCAAGGATGTTGGTTACAGGAGCGGTGAAAAATTCCGCGTGGGTGCCAGGCGAGTGCTCGCCAATCATGTGAATGTCTTCGCCAGAGGGATTGTGATTTGGAGTGTTGGCAGGAACTTGCAAAACAGCGGCCATGAGAATGACGCGTCGACCAAGCCATGCGGGGTCCACGCCAACACCAAGTTTGACAACTTTGCCCACGCCATCGGAACCGCCAACCGTTGGCCATTGAGTGTCAATACCCGGCATGCCACGACCAACCCAAAGATCCAGGTGATTCAGCGCGGAAACTTCGGTTTGAATTTGCACTTCGCCAGCCAGTGGTTGCGGCTCGGCGCGATTGAGGACAAAGTTCACATTGGGGGCGACGGGGGTTGCCTGTTTGGCAATTTCAATGGCTCGCATGAACAAAGTGTAACCATGGCTCGTGCGCAAGATGCGGATGAATTGAACCGAATCGGGCGGTCTTTAGAAATCTTGTATGAAGATCGATATGGATGAAATTTAAATTTGTCGAAGGCGTGAACGCGTTGCGGTATTGAATAGAATCTTGCGCAGAATGAAACCTACATTGAAAGCCAACTTAAAAATGAAGTATGGAATGAGCGCACTGATGAGCGTTGTTTTGTTGAGCGCATTCGCCACAGCGCAAGCGCCAGTTGTGATGCCAACAAAACCGATTGGGAAACCAATGCGCGCGGCCTCGGCGCCAGCCGCCAACGCCAAAGTAATCGCCATGCCCGCGGGATTGGATTTTGGAGTTGTGGCGCCGCACACGTTGCTTGAAGGAAATTTTAAACTTGCCAACACATCGGACAAGCCGCTGAAAGTATTGGGCGCGCAACCATCTTGCCAATGCACCACGATTGAAATCACGGGCAAGGAAATTCCCGCGCAAACAGCTGGTGTTCCAGGCATGCTGGAAGTTCCTGTGACCATGAAAGTGAGCGCCACCGGATTCAAGACGGCGCAAGTGAAAGTGGTGGTTGAGGGCGAGTCGCTGCCAATCACTTTGGAGTTACGCGCGGAAGTTGCATATGCGGTGCGCTTGGCCATTATGGACGCCGCTGGAAATGCGCAGCCTTATGTGGACGCCGCGGAAGATGCATCGCGCTTGAAGGGCGTGGCGCAAGTATTCAGCAGCGATGGAAAACCATTTCGCGTGTTGAGTGTCCAAGGCGCGGCGCCAGTGTTTGTGAATTGGAATGAGAAAAGCGACGCGCCCATGGCGAAGTACGAAGTGCAATTTGCGCTTGCGGGCGCGCCGTGCGAACAAGTTCCCAAATATTTACTGGTGGAAACTGACCGCGCCGACGCGCGCATGATTGACGCGCGCGTGCGCCACGCATGCACAAAGATTTCACCCGCGCTTGATATTGCGGAGTTCCGCAGCAATGTGGGAGCAGTGCCAGCGGGCGGCTCGGGAACATTTGATATTGAAATTAAAAAAATGGGCGCGAATAGAATCGCTTCGGTGAAGGCGGTGGATGCGCAATTTTCCGCGGAATTGATTAGTCAACGCGCAGATGGAAGTTCATTGATGGTGACCATTCGTTTGACGCCAGGCAAAAATGTCACGGGCGTGTTCATGACGCCGGTGCATTTGGTGGCGGTCGACTCCAACGGACAACCGTATATGACTCAGCGGCCCGAGCCGGGCGCGCCAGGTCAACCACCCAAGATCAACACACTGCCCGCGGAAGTGGATTTATTGGTGTACGGAAAAGTGCAATAGCACAACGTGATCACCGCATTTCATCGCAAGCGGACAGATAGGGTTGTGGATTTTTGCCGCAATAGGTTTAGAACACAAACGAAAGCCGCATTGTGAAAATCCATGCTCCGGGAATATTCGACGTGGAGACGGAGCTTGGCTGGCTGAGATATTGCATGTCGGGCTGGATTGAAAACCATGGCGTGACTTGGACATTGTAAAAGGCTTCAAGAATTGCCTCGGAGGAACCAGGCGAAGTGGTGACATTTTCATTGCTGCTGAATTGGTTGTAAGCCCACAGCACTCCAACCGTGTCGGACGGGCGCGCATCAATCATGCCTTGCCACTGCGAGCCAAGCATGAGACCCCAGTGCGAAGGATTTTGATTGGGATCGCTCCAACTGAATTCACCAAACAATTCCAGCCCCAATAATTTTCCAGATCCGTCGAGATCAAAAACATGTTGATTGGCGTAGGCGTAGGCTCCAGTTGGTCCGGTGCCAACGCCAGGACCATTCACGCCAAAGGTGGACGTATCGCCAATTTGCTCAAACCAGCCCGCGCGAAACTTTCCTGTGTGCTCGGCAATGGTCCAGTCTGGACCAAGCTCCGCAATCATGAAGTAACTGCCGGGATTCTCCCACAAAAATCCTGCCAATCCATGCGTGCCCGTATTTCTGCCATTCACCCCAGTGCTGGGATTGGCATAGTTGCTCGAGCCATCAAAGAATCCAATGCGCGCGTCGAAATTTTCCATAGGCTTGGCCAAAATTTCCAAGCCGCCAGCTTGGCGCGGATAGGTGGGCATATCTTTGACAAGACCGGCTGGGTAATAAGCGGCGCTGTGGACAAAATTTAAACCAGTGCAAGGGACGGCGAAGTCAACGTTGGCATCTATTTTTCCAAACTTCACCTTGAGCCGGTCGCCAATAATTTCTTGCTGATACCAATACTGAGCAAGTTGGGTGAATTCTCCGTAAGAATTAATGGCGTCAAAGCCCCAGTAGTCGGGAATGAGTTCTACCGGCGCACGCGTTTGATTTGCGGTTTGAAAATCCACGAAGAGGGTTCCGCCCTTCAGACCGAAAAGTTTTTCAGTGTCCCCGGTTACGTTGACATCGACTAACGAAAGCAAACTAAAACCGTTCACAAGACCGCCATTGAGCACGTTTACAAAATCAAGCGTGGCAGTTCCTTGCAGGGTCACACCTGCGTCCTGAAGTTTGGATCGCGCTCCCAAAAAGTCACCCGTCATAGTGTTGGATTCCCATGGCCAAGAGCCGCCTAAATTTAAATCTGCCGCGCCTGCGCTTTGCGGACCAACTGATTCGAATTGCTGTTGCTGCAAAATGGTTTGCCCTGAATTTGATTGGCCGCCATTGCTTGATGCAGAATCAGTCACGGGCTGAATCGGCGGCTTAGGCTTATCCCCAACGGGATCAAATGGCTTGGGCATGGAGCCGGTTTGCGCGGAAACAGTGGCCGTGAGCATGTGCAACGTCCAACCAATTCCTGTCAAGAATACATGCGGCCGGTTTTTCAGAACCATTGAATAGTTATAACTTATTTCACGCCATAAAGCAGGATATAGTTTTGAGATGAAATTTTGGATGTGTAGATTTTTATTTCGCGCCGTAATCCGAAATAGTTTGAAGTCCGGGTTATGCGCGGTTGCTTGCTGTTTCATTTTTTCATCGCCTTGTTCCGCCGCAAATAATGTGGCGCCGCAAAGCGAGCCGAGCAAATTATCGCCGCCAACGTCGGTGGATTTTTCACAAACTCAACACGTGGCGCCCGCAACTGCGGGGCGTGCAACCACTCTGAATATTCCAGCCGCCACTATTTCATTTGATCCCCCGCCGCCCGTCATTCGGCGCGTGACAACCAACGCGAATCTGATCCCGATTGCGCCAGTGACATTTGCGCACGCACTAGAGGCAATTGACAAAGGTATTTTGTTTTTAAAATCGTCGCAATCCGCCAATGGCGGATGGATGGAGGGCGTGAGCGCGGCGCCAACGGCAACTTTGCCCGCAAGTGGCGCTGCGAATAGTGGCGGTCAAGTTCCACCCGCGGGCGCGCCAAACACGAATCAATCTCCGGTAAGTAGCGGGGCAAATAGTGCGGCAAATAGTGCGGCAAATAGTGCGGCAAATAGTGCGGCAAGTAGCGCGGTGACGGCGCTTGTGGTGCGCGCTTTCGCCCAACGCGGACTGAGCATTCAAAGCGACGCCGCGCTTGATCGCGCCGCGACGCGGCTTGTGAATTTAGTCACCGGAAAAAATGGATTTGAACCCGACGCCAGTGGTGGCATGGCAACCTATGTGGCCTCTTGCACAGCGATGGGGTTGGCGGCATTGCAAGAGGCGAAATATGAAAAGACATTGGCGGCCGCGTTGGCGTGGATTCGTGAAAGCCAATGGGATGAAGGCGAAGGCATTGCGCCCACGCAAGATTGGTACGGCGGCGTGGGGTATGGCAGCAAGGGTCGACCTGATTTAAGCAACACGCAACTTATGCTTGACGCGTTGCACGAAGCAAACGCCAGCGCGAAAGATCCATCTGTTGAACGCGCGGTGATATTTCTAACGCGGTGCCAAAATTTGAAATTAACCAACGCCGCGGTGTGGGCGCAAGCCGGCGCGAATGACGGCGGAATGGTGTACACCCCCGCCAATGACGGCGAAAGTTTTGCCAGCGAATTGGCGGGCGATGGACGCTCCGGCGAAACGATGCCGGCTGGAACGCGCGCGCTTCGAAGTTACGGCAGCATGACTTACGCCGCGTACAAAAGCATGCTGTTCGCAGGACTTTCCAAAAATGACCCGCGTGTTCAAGCCGCGAAGAAATGGATTGAACACAATTTCACATTCAGCGAGAACCCGGGCTTGGGCCAGCAAGGCTATTACTACTACATTCATGCGGCCGCGCGAGCCATGTTGGCTTGTGGCAACGACGAGTTGACCGACATCGCGGGCACAAAACATAATTGGCGCGAAGAGTTGATTGACTCCATCATTGTGCGCCAACGCCCCGATGGCTCTTGGCAAAATCCAGAGGCGCGTTGGATGGAGGACTCACCCGATCTTGCCACAGTGTTCGCGGTGTTGGCGCTTGAAGAAGCCATGAAGCCAGTGCGTGTTTCGCAATAGGCGCAAGCTAGAAACTTGCACCGTGGCGCGCGGATTTAAGCGACAGATCCACGGTGAAGTTTGTGATCCATGGGCACGTTTACCGCCACAAGTCGCCGCGACCAAGCCGCACCCATAATGGTGGCGGCGAACAACAGAGCACCTGTCGCTTGATGCGCAGAAGTAAACATGAGTTCCCAAAGCGGAATGGCGGCGTCCTTGCGCACAAGCACCGCGACATAGGCCAGCAGGCCAAGCAGAACTTGCGCAATTAAAATGGTGATCATGAAAGTGGCGCACGCTCCCAGCAATTTCAGCGCCGGTGTTTCACGCGCGGCCGCTGACATACGGCTTGCGGCCAGCAATACCGCCAATGCGGCGATGATTGAAAATCCAATGTGTCCATGCATGGCCCAGATTGGGTGATATGCCGGATGTCCATCATGCGGCGGCACTTGCAAATGTCGATAGCTGGCGCCAAGGAAAAGCTGCACGAGCAATACAAACGGTGCAACAATGGTGAGAGCGCGCACGCTTGATGCGCCGGCAAAATTGAGCAGCGCGGTGGTGGATTTCCATTTGAGTGTCAACAATGCGGCAAGCAACGCCATGGTTGCGAACACAATTTGTCCAAAGATTCCGTGGGCAATTGCGATCAGCGTGCTGGGTGAAAGTTGCGCGGCTTCTTGACTGAGCGTGAGCGTGCCAGTGACGCGCAACCCGCCCATCAAGCCTTGCACGCACACCATGAACAGCGCAAAGCATGCCAACGCGCGCACCCATGTGCGGCGGTCCTCACGGAACACAACCAGCACCATGGTGAATGTGGTCACGCCCACCAACATTCCAAATAAGCGATGCGCGTGCTCGTAATACACGCCGCCTTTCATTTCGCTCACGGGATACAGCAGCATGTTGTGGCCGAATGAATTTGGCCAATCAGGAACAGCGAGGCCGGCTTCCAAACCCGTGACAAGTCCGCCAGTGATGAGCAACAAGAAAATTGTCGCCGCGGCAACCATGGCGAACAAAGCCGCGGGCGCGGGCCAAGACCATTGCGATATTTTTGCGGCGCCACCATTTGTAAAAATCCGCGGGGAAAGCCACGCTCCAAACATCGCTAAGACACCGCTGCCCACAAGCATTCCCACGCTCCATATGGCGCCTTGAACAATCATTGCGGTGTCACTGCTGCCGCCGCCGACCAACGCGCCCACCACCAACAAGTTCACAAAGCCAGAGACGCACCCCACACCCAACGCCGATGCCTGATCGCGCATTGCGCGCGCCGCGATAAATCCCGCGACAACAGGACACGCTAATGTCAGCATAAAGAGCGCGTCGCCAATGAGTTGTCCCGGCCCAATCATGGCCAAATACGCCAGTGCCCATTGCGCCGCGGTGGTGGCGAAACCCAGCGCCAGTGTTTGCGAGCGCAACGCGCGAATAATCAGCGCCAACACTAGTAGTCCTGCGATTCCAATTCCCATCGCAATGGCAAGCGCGGCGGGATTTGATGATGTGGATGCGAGTATGAACGAGTTCATGAAGGCATCTATAGTAGACGCCTTGGCTACGGATGGCATCTGGAAGACTATGAAATCATCTAATACAAATTTGCAATTGGACATGGAACAATCGGCCACCGCCCCATCAGGAAATTTTGCGTCTGATTGGACCGCGTTGATCAAGGCGCGCTTGAGCCTATTGGTGCTGGCCACCACTGCCGCTGGCTTTGTGATCGCGGAACCAAACGCGATCAACTGGAGCCGTTTCTATTGGACATTGCTGGGAACTTTCCTGGCGGCTGCCAGTGCCGCCGCGCTGAATCAATGCATTGAAGTGCGCCGCGACGCGCTGATGCACCGAACTTCACGGCGGCCAATTCCCGCCGGGCGCGTGCCGCTGGTCGGGGCGGTGATTGTGGGCGTTGGCTTGGGCTATCTCGGGTGCTTTGTGCTGGCCACGCAAGTGAATTTAATTTCAAGCGCGCTGGCAGGACTCACAATTTCTTTATATGTGGCGGTGTACACGCCCATGAAATGGATGACCTCGCTCAATACGCTTGTGGGCGCAGTTGTTGGAGGCATTCCTCCAATGATTGGATGGGTTGCGGCCACTGGCGATATTCAACGCGGCGCCTGGCTTGTGGGAGCGATTTTATTTGTTTGGCAGTTGCCGCATTTCTTCGCGCTTGCATGGTTGCATCGCGCGGATTATCAACGCGGCGGATTTCAAATGCTTTCGGCAATTCCTGGATCGGAATATTTGGCGGCGCAAACAAGCTTGCTGAGCGCGCTGACATTGGTGCCGCTTGGATTGATGGCGACACTACTTGGCCTTGCTGGCATAACAAGCGCGATCGTTTCGGGATTCGCAGGGCTTGCGTTTGCCTATTTCGCGTTTGTGTTTCTGCGACGCGTGGACAATGCGTCGGCGCGTAAAATGTTTTTCGCTTCGCTGCTGTATCTACCCGTTGTGCTTGGAACCATGGTGGCGGACCGTGGCTCGATCGCGGTGGACGCGGCGGTGCGTGGCGGCAGGGATGTGATTATTGATTTGCCCGCAAGTGCGGAGCCCGAAACGCCAATCAAACCATGACAGAGAACTCCCCCGCCATTCGTCCCTCACTCACATTTCGCTCTGGCGGATGGGTGATCGCCTTGGCGGGCGTGTTGGTGTTGCTGATTCTTGCATGGGCCTTCGCCGGCATCTTGATGGGCCACCGCCCCAAAGGCGACGGTCAATCCGTTGACACCTATGGTTTTGATTTGTCCAATCTGAGAACCAATGGCGGCGCGTTTGTGGCCAGCGGAAATCCGCGGGATTTCTTTCAATCACTTGATCAACCCCAAGTTCTACCTGGCCACGAAATGCTGGCGTACAACGCCAAGTTGCGCTCCAAATATGTGGTGACGGCGGACCGCGTGATTGGCGTGGAAATCAATGGCAAGTCGCGCGCCTATCCATTG
>CAIKXA010000090.1 GCA_903831295.1 uncultured bacterium
GGCTCAGGGACCATTCCCCGCACCGCGGCTGTCGTCAAGGCAGGAGCGCCCGTCAGCCGCGACGGCACGCCCCGTGCGGCGCCGACTCTTGTGGAGTTCGTCACCGACGGCCCGAGGGGTGAAACTTTAGCCGAAATGCCCGTTCAACTCAAGACCTTGGCGCATTGAAAAATGGGCGGTGTTTTGCCATGTATTGAACAGAAGATGCGGGGGACTTAAGCCACCAAATGCGCTGGCGACTGCAGCAATCGAATGGATTCAACCTGGCCGGAAAGCCAAGTGACTCGAATCCGGCTGCCAGAGCCCACGCCACCGGCTGGAAGTGTCAAGCCAGAAACCCGAAGCGGCACCGCGGTTGGCTGGCCGTCAAAGAGCACCACTAAATCCACAATTTGATCGTGGTGAATCGATTTGCTGCTGAGGGCAATGACTTGCCCTTGAAGATGTCCATTGCCACACATCATGTTGCACAACTCATCGGTTCAAGTATAGGCGCAACTTGAAATGGCGCGTGGCGTTGGCACTTGCCATGCGCGCGCAATTGGGCACAATCAAGCGCATGTCAAGCGACGCTGATCTTTCGCCGGAGTCATTGTTAGCCGCGTATGCGGGCGGCGCGTTTCCAATGGCGGATGTGGACACCGGCGTGGTTGAGTATTACACATGCGATCCGCGCTGCGTGATTCCGCTGGATGCGTTTCGACTTCCACACACTTCCCAGCGCGCCATCCGTGGAAGTTTATTTCGCATGCGCGCCGACACTGCGTTTGAGCAGGTGATGCGGGGATGCATGTTGCCGCGTCCCGGTCAAGAGCGGACGTGGATTTCGGAATCCATGGTTGCGGCATATTGCAAATTGCATGAGTTGGGATTTGCCCACAGCGTGGAGGCGTGGTTGGAGGACAAGTTGGTGGGCGGTTTGTATGGAGTCTCCATTGGCGGCGCGTTCTTTGGCGAAAGCATGTTTGTGCTGCGCAACGCCGGGGCCGGCAACGCCAGCAAGGCGTGTTTGCATTGGTTGGTGACCCACTTGAAATCAAGGCAATTCACGCTGCTTGACAGTCAATATTCCAATCCACTGGTGTTGAGCTTTGGCGGCGTTGAAATACCCGCTGCGCAATATGAGGCGCAGTTGGCGGCGGCGACGGATCTTGATGTGGCATTTTAATTTGTATCGCGCGCGTTCAATTTTCGCTTCGTGACAAGCCAAGTTTTTCCAGCGACAGCGTGGAGCCAACCGCGTCAACGGCCTCGTAGCCTCTTTTACGCAGCGCGAAAATAATCTCTCGAAAATCCGCGGGTACCGCGCCGGTGTATGTGACCTTCTCGCGTGATGACGGATGTTCAAAGCGCAACATGGCCGCGTGCAGCGCTTGGCGATCCATGACGATTCGTTTTGTGTCGCCACTTTCAATTCCCAACTCCGCGGCGGTGAGCCGCTTGCCGTCGTACATGTCGTCGCCAACAATGGGCCAACCCAAGTGGCTCATGTGAACGCGGATTTGGTGCGTGCGCCCTGTGAGCAATTCCAATTCCACCAACGAGTAACCGTCATAGCGTTCAATAGTTCTATAAATAGTGCGGCTCTCTTTGCCTTCGTCGCCCCAGCGCACCGCGTACAACTCGCGAATAGTTGCGTGCTTTCCCAGCGGTAAATCAATCAAATCGGTGACGGGCTCCGGCGTTCCGTGCACCAGTGCCAAGTAGCGTTTCTCGGTGGTGCGGTTCTCAAATTGCTTGGCGATGCGCCAATGCGCGGTGTCGGTTTTGGCGGCCACCATGACGCCGGTGGTCCAGCGATCAAGCCGATGCACCACGCCAGGGCGCGCGAACTCCTTGCCCACTTCACTCAGCGCGCCTTGCGAGCGATGCAGAAAATGCCAGGCCAACGCGTTGATAAGCGTGCCGCGCTTGTAACTGCGCGCCGGATGCACCAACAGACCAGCTTGCTTGTTCACAACAATGATGTCGCTGTCCTCATGCACAATGTCCAGTGGAATGTTGTCGGGTGGAACCTCGCTTGAAGGAGGCGGCGGAAGCACCGCGATAATTGTGTCGCCCTTGTGAAGCTTGGTGCTGGGTTTGGGAATACGACCGTTGACCGTGATGCTTTGCTCATGGATCAAACGCTGCAGCGAAGTGCGGCTGAGAAATGGAATGCGGTCGACCAAGTAGCGATCAAGTCGCTTGTCCAAGTCGCGCTGCAATTCAAACGTCACTTTGATCGGAGTGTCGTCGTCGCCTTCTTGGCCTTCATAGAGCGCCTGAAGTTCTTCAGGATTAATTTCGTTGGGCTCGGACTCACTCATTCACTGTGCGCAGTCACTTTGGTGCTATAGGAGCGGAACCTTCAGCGGGAGTGACTGGAGTCTGCGGCTCGGTTGACGCGTTCATGTTGGTTGGCATCAACAAATTCTCAGTGCTTGCCGATGTGCTCGCGGGCGCTGCGGGATCCACTGGACGCGATGGCATGGGGCGAACGTTGGCAAGTTGCGGCAACGTTTCCTTGCGATGCTGCGCGACTTTGGCGAGCTGGGGATAAGTTTTTGCGGCGAGTTCCTGCGCTTGGGTCAGGAAAAGCGCGGCTTGGGTTGGATCATTTTTAGTTTCCGCAACGGAGGCGCGGCCAAACAGCGCGGTCACGGTAACCAAACTGCGTGGACCTGCGCTTTGCGAACCTTCGCTCACAACCTTGGCATACAGACGATCGGCCTCGGCGAGATATTCAGCGCGCAACTCTGGCGTCACCGCGGCATCGGCCGCGCCAGCTTCGCGGTCAAATCGTTTGTTCATTTGAATCGATTGCATGTACGCGTCCGCGGCGTTGATGGTGGCCAATTGCGAAATCGCGTCGGTGTCGGTGTGTTTGTTTGCGACTTCGATCAAGGCTTGCGGAGTTTGCGCGGATAGAAATTCATTCCAAGCACCATCGCGCGCCAAGGCCATGCGATTTTCCCACCAATTCAATCCCATGAAGCCGCACAACACCAACATGGCCAACAATAAATAGTTTGGTCCTTTGGTCTTAAGCCAAAAGAGAAAGTCACTGTTGAGGCGGCTTTCGGTGAGCGTTCCGTGTTGAATGTCTTTGAGTCGATTGTCCATAAGGAGCAGGAGTGTAGCGAGAAGCGGGGACTTTTAAATTCATTGTCCCTATGCTGCAAACATGTCTTCTTTAATAGCCGTTGATCTGGATGGAACGCTGCTCAATGCAAGTGGCAAAGTGTCGCCAAAAAATCTTGAGGCGATATTGAATTTGCGCGCCGCTGGATTTGAAGTGGTGCCCGCAACGGGCAGATCTTGGCGCGAATCGCGGCGAGTTCTAGAGGCGATCGAAGCCAAAGGTTTGGCGATCACTTCTGGCGGAAGTGTTCTGAGCGACGCGGCCACGGGCGCCACCAAGGAGCGATCGACAATCGACGCGCTGTTGGCCAGGCAATTGGCGGAGTCGGTGTTGGAGCGGGGATTGCTGGTGCATGTGTTGCGCGACCATGCCTCAAGCGCGCATGATTACTGCCTTGTGGGCGATGGAAAAATGGATCCGGCGGCCATGTGGTGGTTGGAGTCGCACAATGTTCCAGTGCAACGCGTTGGCACGCTCACGGAGGCCGACGTGTTTGGATTTGACCATGTGTTGCGCGTGGGCGCGGTTGATCGCGGAGATCTTTTGCTGCCGGTATGCGCGGACTTGCGTGTGAAATTTCACGGACGCGCCACGATGCAGTCGTGGAGCGCGGTGACGGCCAACGCCGCGATTGGAAGTGAAACACACCTTCTAGAAATGTACGCATTTGGCGTGGACAAGTGGACCATGTTGAGCCGCTTGCGCGATACGCGCGGCATGGCCAATGAGCGCATCTACGCGATTGGAGATGGCGCGAATGATCTGATCATGGTGCGCGAAGCGGGCGTTGGTATTGCCATGCAAAATGCGCACGCCGATGTGCAGCAACACGCCAAGCACATCGCGCCGCACCACAGCGAGGATGGTTTTGCGCACGCCGTCGAGCAAATTTTAAGCGGAGCCTTGAGCGCGCAATCGGTACGATCCGCGTTGTGAGTTTATTTGGACGAGATCAAAATGTTGTGTGGATGCCACCCGTGGCTCGCGCGGAAGGCTTTGCCCTTTGCACAGCGTTTGAAGCCATTTTAAAGGGAATATTTGAATGCGAGTGGCAGGTCTCGGATGTGTATGCCCCGCGCAGGCCGCCGCTGGACATGCTCTTTCGCGTGTTGATTGAGCCGCGCGCTTTTGAAGTTGCAGAGCGACATGGATTGACGTTGCACACTTGCGTGGACGCGACGCGGGCGGTGGAGTTGGCGCTGCGTAGCGCTGCTCAAGGCAAGCGTGCCGTTGCGTTTGTTCCCAATGATCAATTGCATGCGGCAATGGCCGTGGTGGCGCGAGAGGGCGGCGCAAGATTTCACGGCGAGGGTCGCGCGGTTCTGGTGTTGGAAGACAATCCATATTTGTCATCCGCGGCGTGTCCCTTGCAAAGCGCGGCACAATTGGACTTGCCATGTTTGGCGCCCAGCAGTGTTGCGGGTTTGCGCGTGGGCATTCAAGACGCGTTTCGTGTTGCGCAGGCCACGGAGCGGGCGGTGGCGTTGATCGCGCATGTTGGATTGCTTCGATCCATGGACACGCTTGAAGTGGAGCCGAATCGCGTGCTTGATCGCGTGGATGCTGCGATGGAGTTGCGGCGCAATCGTCGACACACTCGCAGCACTGAGCGCGAGGATCCTTTGGTCATCGCGCGTCGTTTGGAGTTGAATCAATTAAGCGCCATGCCATCGCCTGGAGAAATTGAGCCGTGGGGAATGATCGCGATGGGTTCATGCGTGATGGCCATTCGACATTTGCTGGAGGAGTTGGGTTTGTCGGGGCGCGTGCCGTTGCTGGCGCTTTCCATGGTGCATCCTTTGGATCATGCTTCGCTTGTGCGGTTGTTGTCGCGCTGCGCCAATGTTGTTGTGTTGGAGCCAAGGCCCGGAGTGTTGGCGCGCGAAGTTTTGCAAGTGGCTGAGCAGGCGCGTCGATCGGGTGAAAAAATCGCCGCGATATGGTGGGATCGTTTGCCCTCCGACGGCGCAGTGGAGCCAGTTCTTGAAATGAACGACGCCACGCGTCCATCCATATTGGCGCGCAAAATCGCGCATCTTTTCAGCCAAATTCGTCCTTCGCTCACAATGCAGGAGCGACTTGTCGAGGGTGTTTCGCAAACCGAGGGCTTGGAAGTTCCGGATCGAGGCCAGGGCATCGGTGTTTCAGGCGCCATGGATTCTCTGCGCTCGATCGTGATGGAAGTGGCGGATCAATTCGCCTTGCGCAATGAGGACGCAGCGCAGGAGATGCGCACCGGAATTATTTTTGAGAATCGCGACGCTCCGGAATCGGATCGATTCGTGGTTGTTGAAACATGGGATCGACGCCGCTTCGCGCGTGAAGGCGCTGCCGCCGTTCGGCAAGCCGCTCGCGATGCCAAGCCGCGTCTGATTGCGGTGTGCGATTTAGGCGGCGAGGACACGCCGGAGATCGAGCAACTCACGCGCGCGGCCATTCCGCAGGACGCCGCGGCCGCGGTTGAGATTGTGCGCGGCGATTTAAATGATCGCCCCACGATGCGAGAATTGCTTCGCACGGCCGCGCTGCGCGACGGTCTCACCGTTGTGATTGGACGCGACGGTCCGCCACCGCGGCGCGACGTGTATTTGCTTGACCGCGCCTTCGCCGAAGTGGATCGCATGGGATTTGTTCCACTGCAGCGCGCGATTTGGTCGGCCGAGGCGGCGTGTGATGTGCGCGCGGCGGCGCCCGCCACGATGGTTGAAAAAGGCCTTGAACGCGGCACAAATCCCCTGCGAACTGAATTTAATGTGGAGGTGCTTGCCGATCGCACGGGCACGCGGTTTCAATTTCACGCGCGGCCTTTGCTTGAGCAAGTGGAAGTGTTGCGCACCAAACCGCCACGACCCGAGGAGTTGCAACCTGGCGCTCCGCGGCCGGCGCCACCCAGGATTGTGCACGCCAATAGCGGCAGGTGGCGCGCGCATCTCGCGGGGTGGCGCGGCGATCCGCCAGGGTTGGCGGCTCTTGCGTTGTGTGAAGCCGGGCGTTCGATGGGGTATCGCGTTCAAGCGGTTTCGCAATCCATAGCAATTGGTCCAGGTCGGCGCGCGTGGAGTCAAGTTGTATTCACAAGTCTCGACGCCATCGCCACCACAAGCGCCACGCAAATTCCTTACGGCGAGGCGGACTTGTTGATCGGCCTTGATCCCGTGGAGACCGTGCGCGCGTTGGGGCCCGATCCGTTTTTGCGCGTGGCCAAAAGTGATCGCACTTACTTGGTGGCCAACACTGGTTTGCTTGATGATCAAGTTGATGCCGAGGATTTCAAAGCCGCCGGCGAGTTGCCCATGGCGGTTTCATACACATGCCGTGGCGATGGAGTGTTGTTGATGGATGTCGCCAATTTGTGTCGCAGAACATTTTTAACCGAGCGTCTGACGGACTTGGTTTTGCTTGGAATGGCCTTTCAACAAGGGCTAATTCCGGTGAGTGAAATTGCGCTCGAAGCCGCTGTTCGCCGCATCGAGGAGCGTGGTTATGGTCGTTGCGTGCAAGCCATGCAATACGGTCGTGTGCTCGCGGCGGAGCGGACGCGCTTGATGAATTTGCCGCTGGGCGCCGGCGATACAAAGGACCGAGGTCCGGAAGGTTTGGCGCGCTTGGTGCGGCGCATTGATCTGGAAATTTCCGAAAGTGGTTTCTTCGCGCGCCGCTCGCGGGGACGATTTCGTTTGTTGATGCGAGAGTTGTTGCAGACCATGTCTCCACTCTCTGGAACACGCGCGGGTCGCGCGGCCCGGCGCGACGCGGTGACGGGTCTTCATCGTTGTTGGTTGTGGGGCGGCATGACATACGCTGAAACGTACGCTCGCTTGTTGCGCGGATTGGCGCGCGCGGATTCCGCAACTGATGGTTGGCCTTTGTTGGTGTACGCGCCGTTGCCGCTTGCCGAGGTGATGTTGATTCGCGATCTTGTGTTCGTGGCCACTATGAGCACAAGTTTGGAGCAACGTCGACTCACTCGTAGAAGATTGGATGTGCGCGCCGGTCGTGGCGATCGCATGGAGCGTCGATTCTTGAATCGCATCGAAGCCACCGTGTTTGGACGCTTTATTCGCCTTGATTTTCGCTCAAGTGATTGGCCCGCCAAGGTCATACGCACGCTTTCGTGGATGGTGCCGCTTGGTGTTCGCGGCAAGCTTTCGCAACGAGCGGAGCGAGACGCTGTCACTGAAATGGCGGTGCGAGCCGCGGTCGAACCGGAGCGGCGAAATTCTTGGGGCGCGTTCTTCGCGCGCCTGCACGAATCCGCGGTGGACGGCACGTTGCTTGAGTTGGATGAGAAATCAATCCGCGCGTTGGCAAGCGAGTGGCTGAGCGCCGCTGAAAATGCCGCGGACTTCGATGTGGCCGCGGCTGTGATTGCTCAACCGCCATCTCCGCCAACTCCATCTTGACTTTGTGAAAAAGTATTCGCGCCACGCTTTTCCAAATGCCGTGGCCCTGGGTCACTAGAACATGGACCCGGTTGAAATGTGATCGCCGCAAAAATTACACACGCGGCGTGGCGGTGGTGGAACCCATCTTCACTTCATGTCGAAGTTGGCCGCAGGCTGCGGCAATGTCGCGGCCGCGACTAGCGCGAATGTGGGCATTCACGCCGCGGCTACGCAACACTTCTTGAAATTGCAAAACATTTTCCGTCAGCGGTCTGCGAAACGGCAGGTCCGCCACTTCGTTCCATCGGATTAAATTCACATTGGCGCGCAATCGCCGCGCCAAAACGCTCAGTTCATCGGCGTGCTCTGGGCGATCATTGAAACCTCCAAGAACAATGTATTCCAGGGTAATTTCGCGGCCAGTTGCGCGGAAATATTCATCGCAGGCGTCAAGCAATTCCGCGATGGTTGAATACTCCGCCCATGGAATAATTTTCCGCCGCATCTCGTCGTTGGGCGCGTGCAAACTCAGCGCCAACGTGACGGGAATTTCAAAGCCAACCAACTTTCGAATGGCGCCGGGAAGCCCGACCGTGCTCAGGGTGATTCGACGCGCTGAAATTCCCATGCCCCATGGCGCGTTCAATGTGCGGATGGCGTCGGTGACCGCGGAAAAATTGGCGAGTGGTTCGCCCATGCCCATGAACACCACATGTGAAATTCTTTCCACGCCTTTGAGGCGACCTAAGCGCCACGCTTGTTCAACAATGCGACCGCGAGTGAGATTGCCTTCGAGTCCGCCAATTCCGCTGGCGCAAAATTTGCAACCCACGGGGCAGCCCACTTGGCTGCTCACGCACGCGGTCTTGCGTTCCGGATTTGGAATCATCACGCACTCCGTGGTGCGTTGCGTGGCAGCGTTGTTCACGATCGGAAGCAGGGATGTCGCGCGCTTGAGCGAATCAGGCCACGCCAACAATAATTTTTGCGTGCCATCGGTGGCGCTCATTTCCGCCTGAACATTTCCTTGCTCAAAGATCATTTCCTGCTCTAGGCGCTCTCGATTCAGCTTGGAAAGATTGGTCATCAACGCGGGCGCGATCACGCCCTTGGTGTAAACCCACTCCATGATTTGCTTGGTCACAAACGCCGGCATCTTGCGCGTCGACGCCCATGCCGCAAGCGTGGTGGGGTCAAACTCAAAGAACGCGCCGGCTTCCTTGGCGGCGCCGTTGGAGTCATTGGAAGTTTCTATTTCACTCACTGTGTCGCGCCAATGGTCAGGTCAACTGTGCGATGGGGAATGTTGCGCGACTCCAACCAATTGTGAAGGGCGGGGGCGCTGTCGGTGCGAACCACCTTGCAATTGCTTGGATCCACGCCGCGCTCGCGCATCAACTCCTTCAAAGTTCCAGGCAAGCCAAACTCAACTTCCTCGCGGTAAATGTCGCGCTGCTCAACTTCGCCGCCAAAGCGCTCGATCAATTCAGCGATCAAGTCGTGCACCAAATCTTCCGGCGCGCTGGCGCCCGCGGTGATCAGCGTGGTCTCCACGCCTTCAAACCACTCGGGTTGCAATTCGCTTTTGTCATCGATCAAGCGGGCCTTGGTGCCAACTTTCTCCGCGATCTCCGTTAAGCGAACCGAGTTGCTTGAATTGCGGCTTCCAACCACAAGCACCAAATCCACAGATGGAGCAAGCGCGCGTACGGCGCGTTGACGATTGGTGGTGGCGTAGCAAATATCGCTTGAAGGCGGCTCTTTGAGCAGTGGAAACGCGGTCTTGAGCGCCTTGATAATCACATCGGCGTCATCGGTGCTTAATGTGGTCTGCGTTAAGTACACAAGTTTGGCTGGATCATGAATCACCAAGTTAGGAATGTCGGCTGGACTTTGAACAACTTGAATTGAATCTGGCGCCTCGCCGCGCGTGCCAACAACTTCTTGATGATCCACATGGCCCACCAAAAGAATTTGATAGCCAACGCGCGCGTAGCGAATAGCCTCGTTGTGCACCTTGGTCACCAGCGGACACGTGGCGTCAATCGCGGTCAACCGCCGCGCCTCGGCTTGAGCGCGCAACATGGGGCTGACCCCGTGCGCGCTGAACACCAAGATTGAACCCTCGGGAACATCATCCACATCCTCAACAAATTTCACGCCGCGTTCGCGGAAGCGATCCACCACATGCATGTTGTGCACGATCTCGTGGTAAACATAAATCGGCTCGCCGGGGCACAGCTCCAGAAGTTGATCAACAACATCGATCGCCATGTAGACGCCGGCACAAAATCCGCGGGGGTTTGCAAGTACAAGTTTCATCACCCGTGATCATAGTCATTTGCTTGGTACCTTCCTCATATGACAACTTTGAGCCAACCCGGTCCCGTGGTTTACATTGATGGCAAATTCATGGCCCCCGATGAGGCCATGATCAGCGTGTATGACCACGGATTTCTGTATGGCGACGGCATTTTTGAGGGCATCCGCATGTACGGAGGAAAAGTCTTCAAGCTGGCCTCGCATTTGGAGCGGCTCTATGGCGGCGCCGCCGAAATTCGCCTGAAGCCAGTGTTGGACCGCGCTCAGTTGGCACAAGCGGTGCGCGACGCTGTGGCCAAAAGCGGTTTGAAGGACGGTTACATCCGTCTTGTGATTTCGCGCGGCAAGGGTTCGCTTGGGTTGAATCCAAATCATTGCCCAACATCAAGCACCATCATCATTGTGGATCGAATTCATTTGTATCCGCCGGAAATGTACGAGCAGGGAATGCCCATCATCGTGGCCAAGCGTCCGCGCATTCCCGCCACATGTCTTGATCCCGCAATCAAAAGTTTGAATTATCTCAACAACATTCTCGCCAAGGTGGAGGCCATTGACGCCGGCATGCACGAGGCCATCATGTTGAACTTGAACGGCGAGGTGAGCGAGTGCACGGGCGACAATATTTTCATCATCAAGGATGGCATGATTCACACGCCGCCGGTGACCGCTGGAATTTTGCGCGGCGTGACGCGGCGCTTTGTCATTGACACGTTGGCGCCCGCCGCGGGCATGAAGGTGGTGGAGAATCCAATGTTGTTGAAGGATGTCTTTGCGGCTGACGAGGTGTTTTTAACTGGAACCGCCGCGGAAATCATTGGTGTTTCAAGTATCGACGGCAAGAAGATTGGGTCTGGAAAAGTTGGTCCGCTCACGCACAAATTAGCCGCGGATTTCAAGAAGCGCGTGCAAGTAAACGCCCCGGAAGATTGATGATGCGCAACCGCGCCATCACCTCCGTCTTCAATCGCTTCTCACTATCTGTTGTCGCGGTCATGTTTGTGCTTGGCGTGTACGCCATTCTTGCCTCGTCAAGAATGGCCGGCCAGGCGCTTGGAACAATGGTGGTGATCATTGTGGGATTGATTTTTGCGCGCCTGCATTTCTGGCTTTGGGAACGCGCGCCGTGGCAGAAATTTTTCGCCGTGAGCACTTGGTTGTGCAATCTTTTTTTAGTTTCGGTTTTTATTTCCAGCATTTGGAATTGGTCTCGCTGGTTCAATCTTGACAAAATTGGCATGGAAAAACCCCTCATTTGCGCTGCGGTCTTTGTAGGGGTGGTGACCGATTGTATGTTGCTCTTACGTATTCAATTAAGAAAAACGTTGGATCGATCCATTCGAACTGTCGCGGTGGGGCTTGCCATTGTGGGCGCCTTGCTTCTCATAGCCACGGTGGCGTCCCAAACAATCGAAGAATTTTTTGACGCGATATGGAAAGTGATTCCTTGGCAAGTTGGCGCCATCGTGGGCTTGATCGCGTTGGCCAGCCACATCGCCAGCGCTATTTTGGCTTCCATTGAAAAAGAAAAATCCTCGAAGTTGCCAGAGACTTTTTCAGAGCGCATGAAAGTCAGCATGAATTGCCCACGATGCGGAGATTTGATCCAGTCGCCCTTGGGACACTCCGTGTGTTTAAATTGCAAATTGGCCATTCACATTGAGTGCGACGAACCGCGCTGCGAGTGTGGCTATTTGCTGCACAAACTCACTGGCGTGAATTGTCCGGAGTGCGGCGAGGAAGTCGCGGAAAAGTTGCGCTGGAAGTCCGCGCAGCAATCAACGCAATCCATCAGCGCTTCAGGTTGATTGGCCAACGGCAATCACACCCGCAGTTTCTGCCAGTTTCCATAATGGAAGCGCGCGAGGAACAATAATCCGCGCACCGCCATCTCAATGCTGAGTCCCCACCAAATTCCGGCGAGTCCGTAGCCCATCCACACACCAAGTACCCACGCAAGCGGCAAGCGTAAAAAGTAAATGCTGCCCACGGTAATTCCCAAAATCCATTTCACATCGCCCACGCCGCGCAACCCTTGGCGCACCGTCATGCACAGCGCGAAAAACACTTGCACCACGCCGCATGCCAACAATAATTTTGGGACCTCCTCCAAATGCACTGGCTGGTCTGAAATAATCGACGCAAGAAGTCTGCCTTGAGTCATAAAAATAATTCCCATAGTGCCCATGAGAATCATTCCAAGATATGTGCACGCCCAAATCGCCTTGCGCGCCATGTCTGGATTGCGCGCGCCTAAATATTGTCCTGCCAGCGCGCCCGCAGCGGTTCCCATGGCAAAACCCGGCAGAAATGAGAACGCCTCCCATTGCACCGTGATCATGTGCGCGCCAATCAAGCCTTGGCGCGGCTCCAAGCCAGTTGCGCCACGCGCGATATCTCCAATGAAACCCATTAAAAATAAACTGGCGCCCCACATGGCAAGTCCCTCGAAGAAATTTGGAATGCCCAAGCGCGCGATGCGCCACATGATTTTGCGCGTTGGCTTGAGCGTGTGTTTTTCCAAACGCAAATCTTTCACGCCCGCGGCCATGACCCACACCGTGGCGAGTCCACCAGCTATGTAGCTCAGAGAAGTTCCCGCGGCGATGCCCCATACGCCCCAAGTTTCTGGATTGATCGAAAGCGGCGCTGGCAATGTGTGTTCGCCGTAACGGATCACCACGCCAGACAACATCCAACTGGCCACAAGATTGATCACGTTGATGCCGATGGAAATCCATGAAGGCTTGGCGGTTTCACCGGCGCCATGCAGGCACAAACCACCGACAGTCATCACGCCGCAGAAAGGCATGCTCCATGCGATCACCGTGACATAGGTTGTGCAATGCGCAGATGCTTCCGGGGTTAAGCCCGAAATTGCCGCGAGCGGCGCCGCAAGCAGCCACATGATCACGCCCACGATCGCGCCCCACACAACTCCCAACGTCACGCTTGCGCCAAGTGCGTCATGCGCGTCTTTTTTATTTCCACTGCCCATCGAGCGCGCGATAATGGCTTGACCACCCACGCCTAAACCGGCCAGCGCGATGCCAGTGAACCAACCCACATACGTTCCAACTCCGATCCCGTCCATCGCCGGCACGACAATTTTTCCAGGCAAATGTCCGGCGAGAATTTTGTCAACCAATCCCACGCACGCCGCCATGAGTTGTTGCAATAAAATTGGAAGCGACAAAATCCAAATCGCCGACCACATGCTCTTGCCCGCCAAACGGCCAGAGCGAATCTGTCCGTCTTCAATGGAGTCCGCGTCCACTTCGGCCACGGCCATCAAGCCATCGGCGGGATCGTCGGGACCAATCGACGACAACGGAACATCTTTGTCCGCATCCGCGGCGCGCTCGATTTGTTCTGTTGACTTCATGTCTCCAACTGCTTTCGTTACTTCGTGTTGCCTAGATTTTGAAAATCTTCTGGCGCGGTGGACGGCGCCAACTTTGACTCGTCCATTCCAACGGGAACACCAGGCTTCTCAAAGGTCAGCGGGGCCCAAAAAGTAATGTGATCCCAAAACCCTTTTTCACGTTGATAGGTTGGATACAGATATTGCAACTCTTTGCGAAAGGGCGTCTTGTCGGCGCGGTACCAACTCAACCACAAGCGCCGATCAAGCGCAAAATCATGGTCGGTGAGCAAGCGCAGTGAATCATTGGCGGCCAGATTCACCGCGAGTTCACGCTGATCAATCATGGCGCACAACGCTTGAAATGAATCATCCGCGGCGTATTGTCCCAACGCGATCGCGATTTCGATTCGCACGGACGCATCCTCGGCATCGTCGGTTCCGCGCGAGCAAAGAATCGCGGTCATCTTGGGATCGTGAATTCTTTGAAGCGCTTTGGCGGCCGCAACCTTGACATGGATATTTTTATTTTGCAATTGCTTGCCAATCAAGTCCGCGTCGCTGACATCTCCGTGGCGGGCCAAAGCGTCAATCGCGCTGGCTTTCACCAGGGGATCGGCGTTGTCCTCCACGTAGATTCGATACATGTTCACGTAGGCAATGCTGCCTCCCCAAGGAGCGTTGGCAAGCAGCACAGTTCCGCGGCGTTGATTTTCGGCGTCATATGGATCAAGCGCCCACTGCGCGGCTTGCGCGGGCGTGGGCGGAGAGAATGAATTTGAGAGACTGGCGAAATCGCTCGACATGGATTCGCAACTTGCCATCAAGGCGGCGGCAATCAGCGCAAGATTTCCAAGCACAATGTTTTTAGGCAAAATGTTTCCAAGCCACAATGTCACATTGCATTTCACGGCGGGCAGTATATGGTTGCGCATGGCTTCAACTTTCAAACTTCACGCCTTTGAATTGGGCCGCTGCCAAACCAACGCTTATGTGGTTGAAGTGGCTCCAAATCAAGGGCAAACAGGCGCATCCGCATGTTGGGTGATTGATCCTGGCGAGTCGCCGCAGCCTTTGCTGAAATTCTTGCGGGACACGGGTTTGAAACCAGAGGCCATTCTGCTCACCCATGCGCACGCTGATCACATCGCCGGCGTGGACCAAGTGCTTGGCGTGTTTCCAAACATTCCCGTGCTTGCGCACGCGCGCGAACACGATTGGTTTCAAGATCCGCAACTCAATCTTTCGCTCTTCATTGGCGAACCAGTGTCGGTGTGCGCGCCAACTGGCACGCTTGCTCACGCGCAAAAACTTTCGCTGGGTGGAGTTCAATTTCAAGTTCTTGAAACACCGGGGCATTCTCCCGGCTCAGTGACGCTGCATTGCCCAAGCGAAAAGTTGGCCATTGTGGGCGACACGCTGTTTCAAAACTCGATTGGGCGCAGCGACTTTCCTGGCAGCGACCCCGATGTGCTTATGCATTCAATTAATGAAGTGCTTATGACATTGCCCGGCGACACGGCGATTTATCCTGGACACGGTCCAAGCACAACCATTGACAAAGAGCGGCGCAACAATCCGTTCCTGCGTTAGGAATGAATAGAACAATTACGGAATTGGCTTCGATTGCGCTGGAATCTGAGTACTTTTTGTGGCACTGACCTTGTCTGTCGGCGCGATCACGGGGGAATTATTCACCGGCGTGGGGGTCGTAGATTTCTCAACCGGCATTTCACTCTTGCGCGCCGCGATCCATTTGGTCATGCGCGCGCCAAGCACATCAAGCGGTAGGGCGCCATCGCTTAGAAGCGCGTCATGGAACGCGCGCAAGTGAAATGAATTTCCAAGCTCCTGCTGGGCGAGCGCGCGCAATCGGCGAATTTCCAACTCGCCCAATTTGTAGGCGCACGCTTGGCCAGGCCAGCTGATATATCGATCCACTTCGCGGTCGATGTTCAATTCGCTCAGCGCGGTGTTGGCGCGCATGAATGCCACGGCTTGCTCGCGGCTCCAACCAAGTTCGTGCATGCCAGTATCCACCACAAGTCTGCACGAGCGCCACATTTCATACAACAAGCGCCCGAAGTCGTTGTAAGGATCGTCAAATAATTCCATCTCAATGCCTAGGCGCTCCGCGTAAAGGGCCCAGCCCTCCACAAACGCCGTGAATCCCATGTCGCGCCGAAGTGAATGGCGCTGCGGCAACTCCTGCGTGAGCGCGATTTGTAAATGGTGTCCGGGCACAGCCTCATGCAACGCCAGCGGAATCATTTCGTATTTGGGGCGTTGATTCAGCGCGAATGTGTTGGCGTAAAACCAACCGGGATTGCCCGAATCAATGCTGCCTTGTTGGTAATACGCGGTGGTTTGGCTGGGCGCCATGAAGCGTGGAATCTCGCGCACGCCGTAGGTTAGGCGTGGCAACTTGCCAAATAATTCCGGCAAGTGCGCGTCGATTTGTTTGCAAATGTCGCGGTAGCCACGCAACAATTCCTCGGCGCTTTGAAAATAAAATCGTGGGTCGGTTCTCAGGTAAGAGGTGAACCGCGCGAACAATTCGTCGTTGTTCAAAGCCGCCAGCGCGGCGTCCTTGATAAACCAATCGGTCTTTCGAATCACAACCAACATCTCGCTACGAATGCGCGCCACCTCCGCCAAGCCGATCGCATGAATTTCTTGCGGAGAAAGTTTTGTGGTGGTTTGTTGGTTCAATAAAAATGCGTACCACTCTTTTCCATTGGGAAGAGCCGTGCAAGCGATCGCATCGCGACAATTTGGCAAGTAGCGATCACGGATAAAATCCCGCATGGCGGCCATGGACGCAAGTATTTTTTCAATCGCCTTGTCGGCGCGCGCCAACAATTGCGCGCGCATCTCTGGCGGCACATCCGGATACTCGCGCAGAAATGGCGCGCGCAGTGTGTCCAACTTTCCAGCGATCACTGCCGCAAATTGCGCGTCTATTCCCTGTAAAATCACTTTGGCGGGCATGATGTGTTGGCGCAAGCCCTCTTCCAACAATAATTGGTCGTCGGCAAGTTGCTTGGGCACTTGCTCCAAGCGCGCGGCGTGCGCCTGCAAATCATTGGCGCGCTCAAAGGGCATTCGATCGCACATTTGAGCGATGGATTGTTGAGGCCCGCCCAACGGACCGATCACAATCAAGTGCCCAAGAAACTTCTGCGCCTGAACATCCAAAGACAAATCGCGAATGACTAAGTCAAGATCGAGTGATTCCGACTCGCTCAATCCTTCGCGTGGCACCAATTGCAGCGCCTTCAACAAACCAATCGTTTCTTTGGCGCGGCGAGCGATGGCGCCAGCGCTGTGATCGCTGATTCGAAAAGCGTCGCCTGGTCTACCGTTTGCGATCGCCTCCATGGGATCCTCTCGATCGCGAAATGTTTGAACCGCGTCAAAGGCCTCGCGCAATTCCGCTGAACTGGTCGGTTCAGGTGCGGGGGCATGTTCGGATTTCAGATCGGGTTTCGAAAGCGTCTTCGCATCGGCGGCAACATTGGAATTTGTTTGCGCCAATACATCGCGTTGCCCACTCATCATGACCACGCTCACAAACAACACGCACCAATAGTTCACGCGCGCTTTATTCTTTAAAGTCATGGTTTGAAAGTATCAGGTGTGGGATTGATCTTTCAATACCAATTGAAGTTGCTCTGATCACAGGCTCGCCGCCAAATACTCAACTATTCCCAGGTATTTGGGGCATTTAAACCATGTAATACCACTTCCACCCATTGCTAACTTTCCATAAAATCCCGCGCCAATTAGTTGGCCCATCGATCATGAAACGCTTTATGCATTCGCGGCTATATTCTTGCCCCCTCACATGAGCATTCTTCCGCAAGAAACCCAGCAAGGCTACACCCCGCCATCGGTGCGGCAGTTTGGCGTGTTCCTTGACAACAAGGTTGGCAAGTTGCTCGACCTTCTGCAAAAGTGCGACGATCAGTCGGGCCTGAATTTGGCGGCCTTCAGCATTTTGGATTCAAGCGACCACGCCGTGGTGCGGCTTATCTTTAACAATGCGGACGCCGCGCGCGTGGTGTTGCGCGCCAACCACTTTACTTTTAGCGAAGTTGATTTGTTGGTGGTGGAATTGCCCGAGGGAAAAAGCCTGACCAATTTGTGCTTGCATCTGTTGGGCGCCGAGCTGAATATTCGCTTCGCCTATCCAGTCATGTTGCGACGGCAAGAGGCGCCTACCGTGGCTATTGCTGTTGACGATCTCACGCTTGCTGGTCAGATTCTTCTTCGCAAAGGTTTTAGACTTCTTGGCGAAGAGGATTTGTCGTAGCGACACAGTCCTGATTCATTTCATTTCACAACTTTAAAAAGAGAAACCCAACATGGCACGAATTGTCCGCCTCAGCGCAACTGGACCAATCAAAGTACAACCGCAAGACAAGCCCATCTTTATTTGCGCATGTGGTCTTACAAAAAACGCTCCTTTTTGTGATGGCAGCCACAAGAAGTGTCTTGATGAACCCGAAGGCAAGTGCTTTGTCTACAACGCGGATCAAGTTCGCGCTGAAGTCGCCGAGTGATTTGAGCGAGCTTGAAAAATCACGCCGCATACATTTGCGCGGCCTATTCAGCTTGGGTTTTGGTCAACATTGCAACAGAGCGCGGACCTATCAACCGGGATAGATAGCCGAAGTCTTTTCCGTTTCCCACAATCGCACACGAACAAGTTCGCCGCCTAAATCCTGAACGGGTTGTACCAACCAGTCGTGGCACACACGCGCGATCATTTCTACGCTGGGATTATGTTTGGCAAAGCTGGCCACGTCGCTGTTCAAATGTTTGTGGTCAAGTTTGTCGATCACATTCTGGCGCACTATTTGTTCAAGTTGATCAAGCCGAACTTTGGGCGGATCTTGAATCAGCGTACGAACCGAAACTTCAATCCGGTAATTGTGGCCGTGACCCGCGGCGTTGTTGCACTTGCCAAAGATCTTCTGATTGGTTGCGGCATCAAGATCGTCGCAGTGCAGGCGGTGGCTGGCGGCAAATTCAAACGACTGAGTTAAGGTGGCGTGGTTGGGCATGGAAACCTCGTAGAAGAATGAAAGAAAGTTGCTTTGTATAAGCGTGATTGACTGCAAAGGGAAAGGCAATTCGCTCTTCAGGGCTTCGGCCACCGGCTTCAGCGCCAATGTCTGCGCCCCGCCCGCACGAAATGATTGATCAAGTATCGGTAGGGCGGTTCGGCGGGCAATTTCATCTATTTCAGCGATGGAAATCAGATATCCCGTCCTAGGGTCAGGCTCCCCGGCGATCACAACCTCCAAGGAAATGTTGGCGTGCCAACCTTGAGCGCTTGGCCAAGCGGCATAAGCGTTGTTTTTAGGGGAATTTAGTTGTGCCTTCTCTGTTGGCGATAGGGCAAATCGAACGGTTCGGCAAAGCAGCATGGTTCAAGATTAGCCATGCAACTCATGCGCCGTGTCGCTTATTCAAATACGCATATTTCAGAATCAGATCGGCGAGTCATATAATCGATACTGACTGGATTCAATTTTTGCTGAAATATCAAAAATATCGTAAAATAAATATAGATTTCTTGTCAGGATTGAATTTGCCGCTTATAGTTAAATCATTACCAAGCCCCCGGAAGGGCTCAGCGTGAGGCTTGCCTCCGCTGGGCCTTTTTTATTTGCCATATTAATTCTTCAAATATCTGGCGATTTGAACAACATTCAACGTGGCGTTTGCGCGGGTTAGGATCTTGTTCAATCTATGCCCTGGCAACCAAAAATACTTGCGGCACTTTGCGTCGTGTTGGCAGCAGCATGTGGTTGCGCTGCCCCCACGAGTGTTGATCCCAAACCTGACGTTGAAACGCCTTCGAAATCCACGGCGCCTATCAACATTGCAGACCGCGCCGACATGAAACTGGTCAATGGTCTTTCAATCAACCAAGACACCGGCGAAGTTCTTGTCAGGGGGCAAGTAGCGATTCGTCAAGGTTTTCTTGAGCAATTGGTGTGTTTCAAAGGAACCCGCGAGCACGAATCTTTAGTCGTGGTGAATGTTGCGGCCTCGAACATTCACGCCGCATTGTTGGCCGTGGGCGCGAGCGCGGGTCACCCAGGAATATGGAGCCGCGACAAGGCCACAGTGAACGATTTGAAACTGCAGCCGCCTGCGGGCGACTTAGTGAGCGTGCAAGTTGAATTTGTTCTGGACGGCGTGACTCGCCGCTGCGATTTGGGCGAGTGGATAGAGGACGCGCGCCATCAGGAAAAATTCAACAGCGCTTCTTTTGTATTCGCGGGCAGCCACTTTGAACCGGACGGCCGTGGCGGTCAGCGCTACACGGCGGATGTCACGGGCAGCACCGTGGGGCTTGTCACTTTTGGGGATGAACTTATTGCCTACGCGCAAGTGATTCCTGATCAGGCGGAAATTTCGCAGCCGCGTTGGCAAGCTCACACCGCGCTCATTCCACCCGAAGGTAGCGATGTGGTTCTGATCTTAAAGCCGTACAAGCCGTAGCATGGCCGCATGCGAATTCTTGGAATTGATCCTGGCCTGCGGCGCACTGGTTATGCCTGCGTAAAAATAAGCGCGCGTAGCGCTGAGCCCGCTTTGATTGAAGCGGGGGTTCTGCGCATTGCAACAACTGGTCCGCTGCATGCGCGCTTGTTGCAAATCCGCACCGAGTTGATGGAAGTTTTGGCGGATTTAAAGCCTGATCACGCAGCGGTTGAGACCCTGTTCAGCCATGTCAAGCACGCGCAAACCGCGATCATCATGGGGCACGCGCGAGGAGTGTTGCTCGCCACGCTCGCTGAAAAGAACTTGTCCATCACGGAATTCGCGCCCAAAGAAGTGAAGCGTTCCGTCACCGGTAATGGCAACGCCACCAAGGAGCAAGTTCGCCGCGCGGTTATGGCGCAATGCGGATTGCGCACGCTCAAGGGTCCAAACGACGCCAGTGACGCCATGGCGATCGCGCTTACGGCGGCGCGTCGACTCTCGCTTGAAAGCAAGTCCCGCTAATCTCATACACATGTCCGTAGGAAATCTTCTGATTCAATGTCGGCGAATTCCATCGGATCAACTCACGCCCGTGCTCGCCTATCGAAGGCTTGTCGCGCCGGACGATCGCAACGCTCCAAGTTTTCTGCTTGAAAGCGTTGAGCAAGGCGGAAGCGTTGGCCGCTATTCCATGTTGGGCGCGCGGCCCGTGCAAGAAGTGGTTGCCAAAGAAACCACGGTTGAAATTTTTCGCGACGGCAAGAGCGAAAAGCGCTTTGAATGCGCCGATCCGTTGCAAGTGCCGCGCGACATCGCCACGGCGTGGAAACCTTTTTCCAAAGGCGCGCTGCCTGGCGCGTTTCACGGTGGCTGGGTTGGATTTCTTTCTTTTGACGCAGTGCGTTGGCTTGAACCCAAGGCGTTGAGTTTTCACAACGCGCCAAAAGACGACCGCAATCTTCCTGATATGCACATGGGTTTGTATCGACAAGTGGTTGTGTTTGACCACTTCACGCGAACGCTTGATTGCGTGGTGGCGCAATCATTGGATGAGCATGGCAGCGAATCCGCGGCGCAAGCGGCGGCCGACATCGCGCTTGAGCAATTGAAATCTGATTTGCTTCAGCAGCGACCCGCGTTGGCAACCGGTGAAATTCACATGGATCTTCATTCACAGCCCAAGCCACCAGCGCGCAGTTCCATGACGCGCGCGGAATTTGAAAGCGCAGTTGTGAAGGCCAAGCAAGCCATCGCAGCCGGTGACGCGTTTCAGATCGTGCTTTCGCAGCGGCTTGAGCGTGAAACACGCATTGATCCATTTGAGTTGTACCGCGCGCTTCGCATTGTGAACCCCAGTCCATATCAAGTGTATTTGCAGGCTTCTGGCTGCATTTTGGCGGCTTCAAGTCCGGAAATTCTTTGCCGAGTGCGGGATCGAATTGTGGTGAATCGACCGCTTGCGGGCACGCGTGCGCGCGGCGCCACGCCAGAATTAGACAAGCAACTTGAAACTGAATTGTTGGCCGACGAGAAAGAGCGCGCGGAGCATGTCATGTTGGTCGACCTTGGGCGCAATGATCTTGGCCGCGTGTGCGAGCCGGGCTCCGTTCATATTGATCGCTGCATGGATGTGGAGCGCTACAGCCATGTGATGCATTTGTCCTCAACGGTCACGGGCACGCTTGAAAATAAATTCAACGCATGGGACGCGTTGCGAGCCACGCTTCCAGTTGGAACTGTTTCTGGCGCGCCAAAAATTCGCGCCATTCAAATTATTGATGAACTTGAGCCAGTGCGCCGCGGTCCCTACGCCGGTGGAATTGGCGTGATTGGTTTTGATGGATCCATGGACATGGCTATATCTTTGCGCACCATGGTCATGCCAACCAATCGCGCGCCGGGCGCTCCGTGGACTGTGCATTTGCAAGCGGGCGCTGGCGTGGTGTTGGACAGCGACCCCGCCACAGAATGGCAGGAAACCATGTCAAAAGCCGCTGGTTTGGGGCGCGCCATGGATCTCGCGGAAAATATTTTTAGCAAAGATGCGCGTTGATTCCAAGGCTCACATAGACGTCGGTGATTTTTCACTCACCTCATCGGCAAGGGCCAACGACATTCGATTCACTCCATCCGCGAGCCACCAAATAGATATCACTCCGCTTGCCGCCGCGATTAAAATCACCGCGGCCCGTATGAGCGTGGACATTCCACTTTCTTGTGGATCTTGCGGCATCCACAACAGCATGACGCGCAGCGCGATTGAAAAAACAATCAGGCACAAGACAATCGTTTGAGTCACGTGCACCCAGGTTGACTCCATCCATGCCGCCACCGAGGCGATCATTCGCGACGCCACGGCAAGCTCGATCACAAGGAGCATGAACCAAATCATTTCAATCGTTACCAAATACGCCTTGCTTTCTTGCGCGAAAGTAGTTTCGCCGTTGATCAAGATCACGCCGGCCGCCACGGCGAGTCCCGCGCCGGAGTTGATTGCGTTCATGGCGCGCCAGACTGGCACCCAGTGGAATTCTTTGAATCCTCCCAACAAGAATCCCTGCTTCATTTCGCGGATTCCAAACCATCTAAACCAGCAACTCAGAGCCAGAATCAACACCATGACTCCGCCAATCATTGGCCACCACATGGCCCCAACCGACAAAGGCAACAACAGCCAAATCCCAAGCGACAAAGAGCCTGAAGCTGTGATAAAGCTGGTCATTGCCGGATTTGAGGATGGATGTGATGCGGGTGATTTCAATAAATTCTCGCTGCTTCGTGCCACGGAAATTGTTTCAGGACCTAGCATAGTGACTCACTCAAAACATCCGCTTTGGAATTGTGATTTGAACACGCTTGAACCCTGAAACATTTCTGTCACGATTCCCAACATCGCCCGAACCATTTTCAGTATATGCAGAATAAACAATCGTCCCAAACAAAGAAAGTTTTTAAGATGAAGTCGCAATTTCAAATGGTGTCACTTGGTCTGATTGCTGGATTTGTGGCCACAACATTCGCGCAGCAAGTGGTCCCAACTATCTCGGACTCCGCAAGTATTGCCGCTTGGAGTGACAACACCTGGGCCGCCGCCCGGCGCGCCGACATGGCCGCATTTGAGAAAGACATCGCAAACGCTCCCACTGGTAGCACTGTTTCTTTGAAAGCGTTGCAAGATGCAATCGCTTTGCGAAACCTCCATCAGGCGGAACAGGAAAAAATTCGTCAAGAAGCCGTTGTCACTCGCCGCAAGGAATTGGTCGATGACTTGGCAAAGGACAACTTGTCCAAAGCCATGGTTGCCGCGGCAAATATCAAGTTTTTGCTTGATAACGATTCTTGGAAACTTGAGTTGAAAACCGACGCTGTGATTCAGTTGCAAGCCAAGGGGCAAGCGAAATATCTCGAGGCCTTGAAAGATTCGGACTGGCTTCTGGCGCAGGAGATGTTGTTTCGTTTAAGGGCCCTGCATGAGGATGGTGGCGACGCGGTGGAGTTTAAGAAACTCACCGATCAACTTGATGATTGCGGCGACCGCGTGCAATTGTTGGCGGAGTTTGCTCCCAAGCATTTGTATGACCTGCGCAAAAAGCAAAATGATCGCCTGAAAGCCATGGAGGCTCTCGAGCCCAAAGTTGAAAAAGAGGCGAAGGAGTCCGACACAGCTATGGATCCCAATGATCCAGAAGGCGAACTCACCGCAAAAGCCGCGGATGTTTTTCCGGAATACAACCCGGTGCTGATTGATGGTTGGAAGGATCAAATGCAAGGAGTTACGCTGGGGATTTTGAAAGATGCTCTCAGCAAGGCGGCCACGGAGCACATTGAAAATTGCGGTTGGCAACCACTTCTCATAGGTGGCATCGAGGCTTTGAAGTTGCTCGCGACCACCGACGAGTGCCATGAAAGTTTTCCAAGTTTGGGCGACGCCGCCAAACGCGAAAAGTGGATTGCGGCCATTGACCAAGCGGCGGCGAGTGTGGCGAATGTAAAGCGCGATGCGGTGACCGGCATCGTGTTCCGTAAAATCATGGCTCAATTGTTGAGCGCGAATGAGGACTCCGTGGCGCTTCCAGAAGAGGTCGTGCTGCATCAATTTGGCGAAGGCGCAATGGGTGTTCTCTCCCGCAATTTCGAAGACAATTATTCAGCTTTGATTTGGCCAGAATCACTTCGCCGATTCAAGCAACAAGTGGAGGGCAACTTTGTGGGCGTGGGAATCATGATCCGTCATGACGAGAAGCGCGATATTCAAATTGTAAATCCGCTGGAGGGTTCTCCCGCGGCGCGGGCTGGATTGAAGCCAAATGATCGCATTATTGCGGTTGATGGACAAAGCACAACAGGATGGGCGTTGAACAAGGCCGTGGATCTCATCACTGGTCCAGCGGGCGAATTGGTCACGCTTACCGTTCGCAGAGCGGACCAGCCCGAGCCGTTTGATGTTCCCCTGAAGCGCGAGAGCATCAAGATTCGCTCCGTGAATGGTTGGAATAAAAAGAGTCTTTCAGAACGTGGCGATCCAACGTGGCAGTGGTATGTGGATCCCACTCTGGGCATTGGATATGTGCGCTTGACCAGTTTCAATGAGGACAGCTTTGTGGATTTCTTGGCGGCGTTGAAAGAGATGCGCGCCGAGAGAAAATTGAACGGTTTGGTTTTAGATCTGCGCGGCAATCCGGGCGGACTTCTTTCCTCGGCGGTTGATTTCTGCAATCTATGGGTTGAGAAGGGCGAACTTGTTTCCACTGAAAATCGCTTTGGAATTACCACTTCCAGCAAGTCGGCAGAATCCAATCGATCTGAATTAAAGGATCTTCCAGTTGCCGTGTTGGTGAATCAATCATCCGCGAGCGCAAGTGAAATTTTAAGTGGCTGCTTGCAGGCGTATGACAAAGCCGTGATTGTTGGCGAGAGAAGTTTCGGCAAGGGCAGTGTTCAAGAGGTGAATCCACTCGCAGATCGTGGCAAGTCTGCGGCGGTCAAGATCACCACTCAACATTATGTGTTGCCTGCGGAAGTCACTCAGCCGGGAACCAAGGGTCGTCTTGTTCACAAGAAGCCTGGCGCCAATGATTGGGGAGTGAATCCAGATATTCGCGCCAAGATGACTCCAGAGCAAATGGATAAATCAAATGAATTGCGAATGAAGTCCGACACCATTCCCGCGGCGGATGATCCGAAAGCCAAGCCACGACCCGATCCCAACGATCTATTTGCCAAGGGCATCGATCCACAACTAGAGATGGCCCTACTGGCAGTGCGCGCTCGGGTGATCAAGGACACCAACGCGACCGAAGTGGCGGGGGCGGTAAAGCCCGCGCCGGATACGGCGAGCCCCTGATATTGTGCCAGCGAAAATCCCCATAAATAGGCTGAATTTACCGTTTTTTAATTTGTTATTTCAGACGTGTTGCTTCAAAGCGCCGCCTCCCCTATAACGTGGGACTCTCTGCGGTTCTTGAATGGATTCACTCCGCGAAAATTTCACCATGGCTACACCAACCACTGACGGCAAACCTTCCCACGACGTTCACGGCGGACTTCCAATTCCGCGGCGCGCTGCAAATCGACCTGTGCCTAGCGCTGAGTTGCTTCGCGGTTGGTATCGCGAGTTGGTGCTGATTCGTGAATTTGAAATTCGTTGCATGCAGGCGTATCAAGATAAAAAAATTGGTGGCTTCTGCCATGTGTACATCGGTCAAGAAGCGGTGGCGGTTGGTTGCGTGGCCGCGTTGAAGCCGCAGGATCCCTTGGTGACTGCGTACCGGGATCACGGTCACGCGTTGGCGCGCGGCATGACGGCCCGCGCGTGCATGGCGGAAATGTTTGGACGCGTTGATGGTTGCGCCAAAGGCAAGGGCGGATCAATGCACATGTTCGATCGTGAACACAATTTATTTGGCGGCCATGGAATTGTTGGCGCGCAAACTCCGCTTGGCGCTGGCTTGGCCTTCGCCACAAAGTACGAGGACGAGGTCATAAACAATGGAAAATCATCGCGCGTCACGCTGTGCTTTTTGGGCGACGGCGCGCTGAATCAAGGCGCTTTCCATGAGGCTCTGAATTTGGCGGGCTTGATGAACTTGCCCGTGATCTTTGTGGTGGAAAATAATGGCTACTCCATGGGCACCAGCATTCACCGCGGCACAACGCAAAGCCACGATCTTTCGTCAAAGGCTTTGGGATACGGAATTGATTCCGCCGTGATTGATGGAATGAATTTGCTCGAGGTGTATCACGGCATGAAAGATGTTGTTGAGAAGTGCCGCCGTGAAAGTCGTCCAGCGTTTGTTGACATGCGTTGCTACCGCTACAAAGGCCACTCCATGAGCGACCCGCGCAAGTACCGCACGCGCGACGAGGAGGAACTTTGGGAGCAAGGGGATCCAATCGGAATATTTGAGAAATTTATTCTTGATCAAGGCGCGATCACACATGACCAAATCAAGGCATTGCAAAAAGAAGTCAAGGCCGAGGTTCGCGACGCGGTTGATTTCGCGGACAACAGTCCGGTTCCGCCAATGTCCGACCTGTATCACGATGTCTATCGTGAGCCATGGGGTCGCTACACCGGAACAAGCGAGCCACGCATGTATGGCGGCGCCGTGAATCCGCCCACATTTCGCGCCACGCGCGAGGGAGATGGTTTGATATGAGCGCCACGCAAGAATTAGAATTTCGCGACGCGATCCGCGACGCCATGAGCGAGGAGATGCGCCGTGACAAGCGCGTCATGCTGATGGGCGAAGAAGTTGCCGAATACAACGGCGCCTACAAAGTGAGCCGCGGCATGCTTGATGAGTTTGGTCCGCGGCGCATCATTGACACGCCTATTTCTGAAAGTGGTTTCGCTGGCATGGCAATTGGCGCCGCCATGTTGGGCTTGCGCCCCGTGGTGGAGTTCATGAGTTGGTCCTTTAGTTTGGTGGCCGCCGATCCGATTTTGAACAACGCCCCCAAAATGTTATTTATGAGCGGCGGGCAATTTGGTTGTCCCATTGTGTTCCGCGGAAATGACGGCGCGGGTGGTCAACTTGGAAGCACGCATAGTTGGAGCGTTGAAGGTTTGTTCTCCAATGTTCCCGGCATAAAGATTGTGATTCCATCCACGCCCGCCGACGCCAAGGGTTTGATGAAGACCGCGATTCGCGACGATGATCCTGTGTTCTTCTTGGAGAGCGAGCGATTGCTTGGCATGAAGGGCGAAGTTCCTGTTGGCGAGGATGTGCTTGTGAAATTTGGTCAGGCTTGCGTTCGACGCGAGGGCACGGATTGCACAATCGCATCTTGGGGTCGACCCGTGCATTTCTGCATGGAGGCCGCGGAAGCGCTGGCCAAAGAGGGAATTTCTTGCGAGGTGCTTGATCTACGCACGATTCGTCCGCTGGACATTGGCGCCATAGAGAGATCCGTGCGCAAGACGTCCAATCTTGTGATTGTGGATCAATCGTGGAGCTTCGGTAGCCCTGGTTCGGAAGTCGCGGCGCAAATTCATCAGCGCTGTTTTGATGATTTGGACAACCATGTGCATCGCGTTCACACCGAGGATGTTCCCGCTCCGTACGCCTTTAATTTGGAGCAGGAATATCTGCCCAACACCCGCAAGATTTGCGAAGCGGTTCGCAGCGCCACTTACAACGCGTAAGAACCACGCACGCATCATAAAAATAAAATGCCAATCTCCGTCACAATGCCGCGCCTCTCGGACACCATGGAATCTGGAACCATTGTTCGTTGGAATGTGAAAGAGGGCGATGCCGTGAAAAGCGGAATGGTGGTGGCCGACATTGAAACCGACAAGGCCACCATGGAAATGCCGGTCTTTGACGATGGACGAATTGTGAAACTGCTTGTTCCCGCGGGCCAGCAAGTGAAAGTGGGAACGCAGATTGCGATTATTTTGGAGGACGGCGAAAGCGAGGATGGCGCTGCCAAAACACCGGCGGCGGCGCAGACATCCCCGCAGTCATCCCCGCACTCTTCCCAAGGCACCTCCGGAAATGCCTTTGTTTCAGCCACTTCCAACACGCGCGGTGCAAAGTCGAATGAGCCAATCAACGCGCGGACCCAGGAGATTCTTGAATCAGACGATGCGCGTGTTCGCGTGAGTCCAGTTGCGCGGCGAATTGCGGAGCAAGAACAAGTGGATCTTGCCTCGCTCACAGGTTCAGGTCCAGGCGGCCGCATCATCAAGCGCGACGTGTTGAACGCGCTGGAAAATCGCGGAGCCACTCCCGCGGCCCAATCCACCGATACCCAACGCGCAGGCTCGATTTCTTCCAGCGCGCAGGGCGCTTCATCAACTTCGCATGTCGCATCTTCCAGTTCCTTGGCCGTTCCAGTTACGCCAACACTTCGCGCGGGCGGACTTGTTGTCGCTGGTTTGCAAAGCACCGAAGTTGCCGTGAGTTCAATGCGGCAAGTCATCGCCAAGCGATTGGTTGAAAGCAAGACCACCATTCCGCACTACCAAGTGTCCATGAAATTTGAATTGGACCGCTTGATGGCGTTGCGCGAGCAACTCAACAGCGAGTTGGCCGCGATGGGCATCAAACTTTCCGTGAATGATTTCATTGTGCGCGGATGCGCGCTGTCCATGGCCAAGCACCCGTATGTCAACGCAAGTTGGGGCGGCGAAAAAATTCTCATGCATCAGCAAGTGAATGTCGGCGTGGCCGTGGCGCTTGATGAAGAGAAGGGCGGAGGCCTGCTTGTGGCCGTGATCCGCGACGTGGACCGCAAGAGTTTGCGCGCTATTTCCAGCGAAACCAAGGCTCTTTCAGAGAAGGCCCGCACCCGCGGCTTGTCCATGGAGGAGATGTCCGAGAGCACATTCACTGTGAGCAACTTGGGCATGTTCGGCGTGGAACATTTCACGGCGATTATCAATCCACCCAATTCCGCCATTCTTGCTTGCGGCGCGGCGCTGAAGCAGCCTGTTGTACGCGATGATCAACTCACGATTGGCTACGAAATGACGGCAACGCTTTCGTTGGACCACCGCGTGATTGATGGTGCCATGGCGGCGCGCTGGTTGAACACGCTCAAGGGGTTGCTTGAAAACCCGGCCGCGCTGTTGGTGTGATCGATCAACCCAAAGATTGGTGACGCGCAGGACATGCAAAATTTCAGATCACTTATCGCAATCAGTGCGACATTCATTTGTCGCATTTTTTCGGATTGAAAATTCCAGCGTTCTTTTCTTCACTTATGCCGGACTTGGCATGATTCCAATTTCAGGCTCTGGCGGATCCATCTTGATGACGGTTGGCGGGGTAGTTCCAGTTGAAAGAATTTCAACCACTGTTGGAGGGTTGATCGCTTCGCCGCGAATAATGCGCTGTACGTCCTCCACATGGAGAGTTTCATATTTCAAAAGCGCCTCCGCAAGCGTGGAAATTTTATCCCATGATTCGTTTACCATGCGATGCGCGTCGCTGAATGCGCTGTCAATGATGCGTCGAATTTCCTCGTCGATGATGCGCGCGGTGTCCTCCGAGTAGTCGCGTTCTGCGACAAAGGATTCGCGGGTATCACTGCCGGCATAACGCACAAATCCAAGCTTTTCGCTCATGCCCCATTCCAACACCATGGCGCGCGCGTAGGCGGTGGCCATTTTAATGTCCATGGACGCACCGCTTGAAATGTCGCCATTCTGTCGCTCTTCGGCAATGCGGCCGCCGCACAATACGCGCATGGTGGCGAGCACATATTTACGCGAGAAACCATATCGGTCCTTCTCGGGCAAACTAAATGTCACTCCCAACATTTGGCCGCGAGGAATAATCGTCACCTTGTGCAGTGGATCCGCGTCGGCCAGAAGCACTTGCAGAATTGCGTGTCCCGCCTCGTGGTACGCGGTGGCGATGCGTTCTTGTTGCTCAATGCGTCTGCTTTTCTTGGCGCGGCCAAATCGAATTTTGTCGCGCGCCTCCTCCATGTCGGTCATTTCAATAAAGTCTTTGTCAAGCATGGTGGCAAGAATGGCGGCCTCATTGATGATTGCCGCAAGATCCGCGCCGCTGAACATTGGCGTGCTGCGCGCCATGCGTTCCAGATTCACATCCGGACCCATCTTCACTTTCTTGGCATGCACTGAAAGAATTTGCCGGCGTCCAGCCACATCTGGAAATTGCACGGCCACGGTTCGGTCAAAGCGTCCGGGTCGTGTGAGCGCTGGATCAAGCACATCGGCGCGATTGGTGGCCGCGATAACAATCACTTGATCATTGGCGTCAAAGCCGTCCATTTCAACCAAAATTGCGTTCAGTGTTTGCTCCCGCTCGTCGTGACCGCCCGTTGTGAAACCACCACCACGACGGCGACCCACGGCGTCAACTTCGTCCAAGAAAATAATGCACGGTGAATTATCTTTGGCTTGTTTGAACAGGTCGCGCACGCGGCTTGCGCCAACGCCCACGAACATTTCCACAAAGTCGCTTCCCGAGATGGAGAAAAACGGAACTTCCGCCTCGCCGGCAATAGCCTTGGCGAGCAAAGTTTTTCCGCAACCTGGTGGACCTTCAAGAAGCACGCCGCGTGGAATGCGTCCGCCAAGCCGTTGAAATCTTTTCGGATCTTTCAAGAACTCCACCAATTCGGAAACTTCTTCCTTGGCCTCGTCAATGCCCGCGACATCGGCGAAAGTTGTGTGCGCCATTTCCTTGTTGCTCACGCGGTGCTTGCTGCGACCAAAATTTCCAAGCATGCCGCCCGGACCGCCGCCCGCGTTGCGCATGCTGCGAGAAAGCAGGAACCACAGGATTCCCAAAATGATCAGCGTTGGCAAGATAGTCATGGCGATTTGCGCGAAGGTGCTGGTGGCCACATCGGCGCGCCACGGAATGGATGCCGATTCCAAATCTTCCGTATATTTTTTATACTCGGATGGAATGATGGTGACATACACGGGCGCGGGTTTATCGCCAAATCTCTCGGAAAAACCCTTGGTATTTGGCTTCACGTCAGCCACGATTCGATCGCTCATGATGATCACGGAGTTGCTCTCCAGCTTATTTTCTTTGGCGAGCACCATGAATTGTTGCCATGTGTCAATGGGTGTGCCGCGGGTTGAGCTGCCGTTGATCACAATCCACAACAGAATGGCCAGCAATCCCAAAGTGAACCAAGTCACGCTTTGGCGACGTGGCTTGCTCGGTTGTCCCGCCGAGTTTGGAGTTGGGGGGTCGATGCGCTTAATGGGCTTCTCGGTCTTTTTCTTGGTGGCGAAAGCCATCGTGTTTGAATCCATAATTTTGTCGTTCATTTTATTTTCCTGCATTTCAAATCCCGCATGTCTGTTTACAACTATCACCAATCTGACTGAAGGTTCGCCACAATGTCGTCGGCGAGCCGTTGAGTCACTTCAAATCGCGCCAAATCCAAAGGTTCCGCTTGCGAGCGACTTGTCACAACAACGCCACTTGCTGCGAAACCTTTGCGGGCCGTGATGGACTTTCCAGTTCGCACATCAACCCAATCCCAGTCGAGAGTCACAGTGTAGGCGACTTCTTCTGACAAACCAGTCGCAACGCTTTGACTCAATTGCGAAAGTTTCACGCTAACCACCTTGCCGCGAAGAATGGTGTCGGCCCTTCCATCATGCGTGACGGTGTATGTGGTGGTTTGCTGCAAACGTTTTTGCAAGGCCTCGGTCAATTGAAAGCCCATTTCGCGGTCGGGTGTTGCGTTGTCAAAAATCGGCACGGAAATGCTGCGATATTTAGTGGGCAGAACGCTGCCGCCCTTCATGCCTTTGGACGAGCAGCCCAGCGTGTTCGCAAAAATAATCGTGGCGCATGCAAGCATGATCAAAGCCATGACACTGCCAATGCAATACTTGGAGAGTTGCAATTTCATTTGGGTTGATCCGGCGTGGAAGTTGGTTCAGTCGGTGGTGGGGCAGGCGCTTTAATCAAATCTTCAGGTGGAAGCGCCGCATTCCCCACGGGTTCCTCCGGGGATGTTTCTGATACTGCGGGCAGCGGCGCTATTACTTCAGGTGCAACGCCAGTTGGCTCCGCCACCTTTGGCGTTCCAATCAATGCGCTTTGCAGATCTGCGTAGTTGGGGCAGTCTTTGGCCACGCCCTCCGGCAATTTGGCCACCACGCCTGGGGCTATTCGTAACGCTTCAATGGTGGCAATAGATTTTGGAAAGCGCTTCACAAGAGATCGCAACGTAAGTTCGGTGGAAATAAAATCACCCATGCTTTGATACCAACGCGCGTCATTGAGCAACTTGGCGGCTTCGCTTTCGTACACGCGCACAAGCAATGCTTCGGCGCCAATTTGCTGGGCCAGCGCCGGATCGTCGGCTTGCAGAAGTTTCAGTCTTGATGTGGCCTCGCGTAATCCACTGGCGTCATATTGTGGCCCTTTGAACTGGGCGTAATAGCTATAAATTAAGCGTAATTTGGCTTTATTGACTCGCTTGGAGCGCGGATAATTTTGCACGAACAAGTCGTAGGCGTCGGCGGCCAGTGGCATGTCGCGAATGCGGAAGTAATAGTCGGCCAACTCCATTCCAGCTTTTTCCGCAAGCTCGCTCCCGGGCAATCGTTCTTGAATGCGGATGAAAATTTCCTGCGCGTCATCGCCCGCGTCGATCCAGCGAAATGTTCCCAAGAATCTTTTTCTTAAACCGTGGGCGTAGGCTTTGGCAATTTCATATTCACGCTCAAGCGCTGGAATAAAAGATGTGCTGGATGTATGTCGACGCGCGACATCTTCATAGGCGAAGAGCGCCTTGTACTCATTTCCCAAAGCCAGTTGCGCGTCGCCCTGTATCAACGACGCCACCGCGCGGCCTTGTCCAAGTGGATTATTTTCCAGGAAATTTTCCGACAAGTTCAGCGCGCGGGCGGCGTCGCCATTCGCTAGCGCCACGCGCGCCTGTTGCAACTGCTCATCCACCGACGACGGCGCCTCGGAGGGCTTCCAATGATCAAACTCATCCAGGGTGTAATCCGTTTGGGCGTGGGCGCTCTGGGTTGCCCCAAAGAGCGAAGCGGCGAACCCAATCAGCGCCAAGCACCAACATTTTTCAAGCCAGCGGGTCATTACCCAAATGGTACCGATGGTCACGAAGAATGTTGGCGCAAACTTGCGCTTTGATTCGGCGCTTGCCGCACAAATTGAATAGATCATTGCAAAATAAACCTGAATGAATTTAGGAATTTTACTACGCCTTCAGCCTTCAAAGTGCCGATCTATATGGGTCGGATGGGTCCGACCGTTTTCGCAGGATGCGGGGCGTGAAGCTTAGGGGCTGCCATGGATGGGCGTATCCCTCACCTATTGATTGCTCGCATTGCGAGCGCGGTCATCGCACTTGGTTCAATCCCAGCGATTGCACTTGGCCATAGTGTCGATACGGAATCGCAAATTGTTGTGCTGAATCCCATTGATGCAACGCGCGGGTCGCCCGCTGGCGGCTGGTTTTCCATTTTCATTGTGTGCGCACTTGGCGCGTTTGGATTGGCATTATGGTGGCGAAAGTCTGGATTGAAGCACGGATTTGTTTTTGATTTGATTTCAAAATTTTTCCCCAAGACTTTTGTGCGCCGCGCGGTTGGCAATGGCGCGATTGAAATTCTTGATCGCACCGCCATGTCCAAAGGGCAATCGTTAACGTTGGTTCGAGTTGGTGATCGCGTGGTGTTGCTTGGCCAAAGCACGCAAGGATTTCAGCGGCTCGCGGAATTTTCGGCCGACGCATCAGCAACGAATGAGGCGGTGGCGCCGCAATCTTCCCAGTCCAGCGCATCGATCCAATCGCATCGGAGGGTGGGTTGATGTTGTTGTTCGCCGCCATCAATCAAACCGCAGGCAATGTTCCAGTTGGCCTGAACGGCGGCGCGGAACTTGCGGCGGCCGCGATTGGCTTCGCTTTGCTTCCCGCGGCGTTGGCGTTATGTACTTGTTTTCCGCGGATATTTGTCACGCTCAGCATTCTTCGCCAAGGTTTGGGATTGGGCGCGGTGCCAAGCAATTTGATTGTGCTTGGACTCAGTGTTGCGCTGACAGTTGTTGCAATGACTCCAACATTGAAGGCCGCATGGGATGGCGGCTTGAAGCAATTGGCCAACGGCAACAACGCGGATCCAATGATCGCTGTGAAAGGAGCCGAGGCGCCACTGCGGGCGTTTATGTTTGATCAACTTCAAGCGCAAGGTGGCGGGCCAACTTTAGAGGCCGTGCTGAAAGCCAAAGGGAATCCGGTGGAAGCAGGGCAGTCATTAACACGCCGCGAGGTGGACACGTTCACATTGGCTCCAGCATTCGCGCTGAACGAGTTGCGCATCGCGTTCATGCTTGGCTTTAAAGTATTGCTTCCATTCTTGGTGATCGACTTGGCGGTCGCAGCTGTCATGGCCAGTCTTGGCTTGTTCATGACGCCGCCATCTTTGATCAGTTTGCCCATGAAATTACTGCTTTTTGTGGCGGTTGATGGTTGGGCGCTTGTGTCCACTGGCTTGATCTCAGGCGTAACCCGAGTGGCGGGAACATAAACAATGCGTGTTCACCAAATGCAAACATCGATTTCCTACGCAGGCGCATTCAATGACTGAGGCCGACATGGTTGACGCGCTGCGAAGCGCGATATCCGCGGCCTTAATTTTGGCATTGCCATTGTTGGTGGTTGGACTTCTTGTGGGATTGATCTCTGGATTGATTCAGTCGTTGTCCAATGTGCAAGATGCCGCGGCAGCGTTCGCGCCAAGGTTGATCGCGGTTGCGTTGGTGGCTATCGCGCTTGCCGGTTGGATGAGTTCAAAGGTGGTCGACTTCGCGGTCACGATGATGGGGGGTGGCTAAGTGAGTGTTTCTGCGATTGCCGTGGCGGGCGCGGCGCGAGCTGTTGGAGCGGCCATGTGCGCTCCAGCATTTACCATGATTCCATGGCGTTTTCGCATAGCTTTTGCGGCGGCGGCAGGTTGGGCGGCCGCGCCAATCGCGGCGGGTGATTCCATGATCACAACAATTTCATTGCCGCAAATTGTTATTGAAATTTCCATTGGCGCGGTGATTGGTTTGCTCGCCGCCATTTCTGTTGAGGCGCTTCGCGTGTGCGGCCGTGTGATTGGCGAGCAAATGGGATTGTCGCTGGCACAGACATACGACCCGGCGATTGATGGTGAAGCCAACGCCGCCGAAATGCTTTTTACTTGGAGCGCAATCACCATCTTTGTGGCTGTTGGCGGAATTCAAACCATTGCCATTGCCGCCGCGGCAAGCGTGCGCACGTTGGCGCCGGGAACATTTCTAGAAAGTGGATTTGCCAACTCGGTCGCGTTGTTGTTGGACTCGGCCATGTTGGTGGGATTCAAAGCATGCCTGCCAGTGGTCGCGGTGTTGGCCGCGGTGTCCGCCGTGGCCGCGTTGATTGTTCGCATTGTGCCTGGTTTTTCCACTTTTTCCGCAGGATTTGGCGCACGGGCCGCGGTTGGATTAATGGCTGCCTTCGCCGCATGCGCGGTGATATGGGCCTCTGAGAACGCGTTCATTCAACATTCGCTGGCGCAAATTTCAAACGGAGTATCGCCATGATGACTGGTGAATCCGCGGAACGCATTCATCCGCCATCGCCCTCCAAGCGCGAGCAAGTTGTATCCGAGGGCCATGGTCCAAGAGCAAGTTGGTTGGCTTCATTTCTTGGCATCGTGTTTTTTATTGCGCTCGCATCGGTGATCGCTCCAATGTGGATTGCTTCGCTAGTGAGCGCCACTAAGAAAATTTTCTTGCTCGAGCCAACTCAACAACCCGCGCAATTATTCACAGACGCAATCACTCCAGCGTTGTGGATTGTTGTTGTGGCGCTTGTAGGCGCAATTTTGGCGCACATTGTTTCACACGGGGCATGGATACGAATGGGACCTTGGAAGATGCGCCAACGCACCACGATTGTGGGACGGTTTTTACCTGTATTAGGCGGTGTTTTTGTTGCGATTGCCACCATGGGCGTCAGCCTGGCATTCGCCTGGCCATGGTTAAAAAATATTTCAAGTTGGAGTTCTGGATCGCTCACGGACGTGGTGTGGTCATCGCTGGGAATGATTGGCATGACCGCGCTTGGCGCGGCGATCATGCTGTTCATTGCCTCCATCATGCAGCGCTTCAAGTCTCGCAACGCATTCGAATCAAGCATTCGCATGACTCGCGCGCAGGCGCGCGAAGCCGCGCGTGAATCTGGAGAAGGCCGCGCAAATCGTCGACCACAAAGTCGATCAACCAATCGAACATGGGAGAATCGAAATTGATTCCAAACTTGACCGACACGCAGAACAAACCAACGCTGCGCATGGAGTGGTTGGTGCCCGCGGCGTTCATCGCGCTTGTGGCGGTGTTGGTTGTGCCCCTTCCACCAATGGCCATGGATGCGTTGATCGCCATCAACTTCGCGCTGAGCGGATTGGTTCTTGCGACCGCGGCGAATATGCGAAAACCGCTTGATTTCAGCGTGTTTCCAGCTTTGGTGTTGGGTACCACACTGCTGCGCCTAGGCATCAACATTGCCAGCACCCGTTTGATTTTGGGCATGGACGCCAGCACTCCCGAGGCGGGTCGCGCCGTCGCTGGATCGGTGATCGAAGCCTTTGGCGAAATCGCCGCTGGAAGAAATCCAATCGTTGGCTTGAGCGTGTTCGCCATGTTGGTGGTGGTTCAGTTTGTGGTGGTGACACGCGGTTCGGTGCGCATGGGAGAAGTTTCCGCGCGCTTTGCGCTTGACGCGTTGCCCGGAAGACAAATGGCCATTGACGCGGATGTGGCCTCTGGCGCCATCACTCCAGCGCAAGCCAGTGAGAGGCGCGATGTGGTTTTGCGCGAGGCGGATTTTCACGGCGCGATGGATGGCGCGGGACGATTCGTGCGCGGCGACGCGGTGGCGGGAATTGTGATTGTGTGTGTGAACATCTTGGGCGGATTTATGGTGGGGATGATTCAGAAAAATTGGTCCATCTCCGAATCGCTGCGAGTCTTCACGTTGTTGGCGGTTGGCGATGGATTAGTCACGCAAATTCCCGCATTTTTGGTGGCAACCGCCTCCGGTTTGGTTGCCGCCAAAGCCGCTAGTGGCGAAACATTGGGCGCTGAAATTCCGCGTCAACTTGGCGCACGACCTGTCACGTTGTGGATTGTCGCGGGATTGCTTGCGGTGCTTGCCATGACTCCGCTTCCAACTGTTCCATTACTTGGCGCTTCTCTCTTGCTTGCTTGTGCGGCTTGGTGGATTGGTCGCGTGCAATTTGCCGCCAAACAAATCGCCGCGCGCACCGAGCGTTCGGCGTTAAGCGCTTCGGAGTCGCTGGAAGACGCCTTGTTGATTGAACCCATCAGTATTGATCTGGGTCTTGACTTGTTGATGTTGGCGCACGAGGAGCGATCGGAATCCGGATTACTTTCGTTGGTCGCTGGTGTGCGTCGACGCTTGGCCATGGAACTTGGCGTTGTGGTTCCATCGGTTCGTATTCGCGACGATCCAAATTTGCCCGCTGACACGTATGTGATCCGCATGCGTGGCGCCGCTGTTGGTGGAGGAGCGCTTCGGCCAGGGCAAATGTTGGTGATGGATCCCAAAGGCGGCGTCCCGAATGTGACTGGTGAATTGGCAACCGAGCCCGCGTTTGGTTTGCCTGCCATTTGGGTTGACGCAACGGCCGCCAAAAATATGGATGGACAGGGCTTTGCCATCGCCGACGCCGGCGGCGTTCTTGCCACGCATTTACTTGAAGTTTTGCGCAAAAAAGCTTGGGAATTGATCACTCTTGAAGAGACATCCAAGATGCTTGATCGACTTCGCGCGCGTTCGCCAAACTTGGCTTCCATGTTAACGCCGCCCACTTGGAGTCTGGATCGTATTCGTGGAATCTTGCAGGAACTTCTGCGTGAAGGCGTGGCCATTCGCGACATTGAAAAGATCGCGGAGTTGATGGTGTCCATGCCGGCGGCTGCCTTACCCGAGCAAACCGTGGCGGTGGTTCGCAGCGTGGTGTCTAGCGATGTGTGTGATCGATTGATCACGCGTAACTCCAGTGGCAAAAGGATTTTGCACGCGGTTTGGATGGATGAGGCCATGATGATTTCAAGCGGAGCATTCGCCGCCGCTCAACGCAGCGTTGTTCCAGAGGCGGCCGCCGCGGAAAAATTACTTCGATGCGTTGCGCCTGGTCTTCGCGATCTTTTGCGACGCGGTCTGCCAGCGGTGGTGGTCACACCTAAGCATCTTCGTAGCGCTGTCAGTCGCGCATTGCGGGGGCGTTTGGGTGATGTGTCTGTGATCGCGCGCGAGGAAATTCCCGAAGGTGTTGAGTTTATTTTGGCGGAAACCGCCCGCATTGAGGCAGTTCAATGAGTTCCGCGCAAGCACGGAGTTATTCGGGAGCGGATGAAAAAATCCTGCTGGCCCAAGCCCAAGCGGAAAATCCCCACGGATTTGAAATTCTCTCCATCACGCAATCTGGATATTTATGGTGGCGAAAAACCGTCGTCTTGGTGCGACCACTGACTTGCGACGCCAAGCAAGAAATGCAGAAAATCCGCCTTATTTCCGCTATTTATGCGCGGCGCGAGATGCGCCATCAGCAAGATGCGCAACACAGCGTGCTCAGCCACGCGCATGATTTTAATCAGCAACAGAGCCGCTGATTCCACGGGGGCATTTATCGTGCCATAGTTGCTGCAAATCAAGCGGGCATAAATAATTCCCAAACATTTATGTGGTTCAACCGCGGTCAATATCGTTTTGCAATGACTTGTCTTGAATAAATATCTAGTCCGCAAACAGCAAATAATAATTTTGATGAAGTATTCAAGTTCCTCTTGCGCACTTCAAGGCGCACGTTAGACTGTGTGCATCAAGGTGTTGCCAAGGATTCGGCACACCAAGATTCGCGGCAGTAGTTTCTGCGAGATATTGAGCCATGTTGCCCCGTGGGGGCAGCTGGTTGATGGGCTTTAGGTCAAGGAGCGACCGCATGTCCAAGATAAACACGCAGGCCACGCGTACAAACGCAGCCCGCGGTGAAAAACCGACGAAAGCTGTGGCGAAAAAATCGCCAACAACTTCTTCGTCGCGTATCACAAATACAAAGCGTTCAAGCAACTCCCGCATCTCCGATATTTCAGAGACGGAATCCACACGGATTGTCGCCACTGAAAAACCTCGGACCAAAAAAGCCGTTCGTGGTCGTCCACCGTCGATCGCGGACTTGGTTATGGACACGCCCGAAGGCGTGAATGTGGCCTGGAAGATGTACAGCGAATGCGCGCGGGATTCGCCTGAGCGCCAGCAACTTCGCAACCGCTTGATGGAGCGTTATCGCGAAGTGGTTCGCTACACCGCCGAGCGAATGCACAAGCGTTTACCCGCGGAAGTGGATGTGGATGACCTCACCAGCGCCGGTTTGTTTGGCCTGATGGACGCCATCAACTCTTTCGACCTGAGCCGCAACGTGAAGTTTGAAACGTATTGCGCACAACGAATTCGTGGCGCGATCTTTGACGAGCTTCGCGCCATGGATTGGGTTCCTCGATTGGTTCGAAGCCGTACCGCGACAATGGACCGCGCCAAGAAAGCCATTGAAATGGCGCACGGTCAGAAGGCAACAGAGGACGAAGTTGCCGAGCGGCTGCAGATGAATCCCGATGATTTTGAGAAACTGAATCGCGACTCTCGACCCGTTGGAATTGTCAGCTTGAATAGAAAGTGGAATGACAAGGATTCAGGAAACGAATCGCGCGAGATGGATGTGGCAAGCGATCGCCGCCAAGAAATGCCAACCGATCGCATTCAGCGCATCGATGTGCAAGCCTTGTTGACCAAAGGTCTCAGCCGCTCCGAGCGTTTGATTCTCATTCTTTACTACTACGAAGAAATGACCATGAAAGAAATCGGCCTCACGCTTGATCTCTCCGAAAGCCGCGTGAGCCAAATGCACTCTTCCATCTTGGCTCGATTGAAAGCCCAGATGAAACATCGCGTGAAAGATCTCTGAACAAATCCATCTGAGATCTTCACTTTACTAGGCCGTCTCCTCTCGTCCGATCAGAGGGGGCGGCCTTTGTCTTTCAATTTTTAGAGTGATTCTGGCAAGCCAATTTCTAGCGCAATTTACCTGAAAAAGTTGCGTTTTATTTTATTGACGAACCGCGATGGGATCTGCGTCAATTAAAAATTCCGCCTTGGTCTTTGCCTTGATTTCATCCACGGAAACGCCCGGCGCCAATTCCTTTAGGACAAAGCGGTCGCGCTTGCGATCAAATTCCATCACGCATAAATCGGTGATCAACAAATCAACGCACGAAAGCCCCGTCAGTGGCAGGGTGCATTTTGGCAACACCTTGCTCTCGCCTTTTTTGTTGCAGTGATCCATCACCACCACGCGCCGCTTCACGCCCGCCACCAAATCCATGGCGCCGCCCATGCCCTTGACCAACTTTCCTGGAATCATCCAATTGGCAAGGTCGCCAGTCTGGCTCACTTCCATGGCTCCCAAAATGGCAAGATCAATGTGGCCACCACGAATCATTGCGAAACTATCGGCGCTGGAAAAAAAACTATGACCTGGAACTCCAGTCACGGTTTGTTTGCCAGCGTTGATCAAATCCGCGTCCACATTTGCTTCGGTTGGAAACGGACCCATTCCCAACATTCCATTTTCGCTTTGCAGCCACACGGTCATATTCGCGGGCACATAGTTGGCCACCAATGTGGGAATGCCAATACCAAGATTCACATAAAAACCTTCGCGAAGTTCAAGGGAGGCACGCTTTGCAAGTTGATCACGGTTCAAGGGCATTGGGTGATTGTGCGCTGACTTGCTCGCCACGGCAACTGCCACAATGTCGATATGCTTGGCGCTCCATGCAAAACGCAAAAGACCTATTGAAACGCCTTGGAATTGATCGACATCCACGCTTGCTTCCTTGCGGAAGCTCCGACAGCATCACGAGCGAATGTCCCGCAACTGGCGAACCCATCGGAACGGTCCGCTTGGATACAGCTGCGGAACTTGAAGCGACCATTGTGCGTTGCGTGGCCGTGCAAAAAGCGTGGCGCATGTTGCCCGCGCCGCAGCGAGGCGAAATTGTCCGGCAAATTGGCGAGGAGTTTCGCAAACATAAAAATGATCTTGGCGAATTGGTCACGCGTGAAGCTGGCAAAATTCGCGCGGAGGGTCTGGGCGAAATTCAGGAGTGCATTGACATCGCGGACTTCTCCGTGGGACTTTCGCGCCAGCTGTATGGAAACTCCATGCATAGCGAGCGGCCGAGTCACCGCATGTTTGAGCAGTGGCATCCGCTTGGAACCATCGGTTGCATCACCGCGTTTAATTTTCCTGCCGCCGTGTGGGCGTGGAACTCCATGCTTGCCGCCACGTGCGGCAACGCCACAATTTGGAAACCAAGTTTGATCACGCCCATTGTGGCTATTGCTTGCAATGAAGTGGCTCAGCGCGTTATGCAAACGCAAACTATTTTCCGTCCCGCATACGGCGACCCGCGCGATGTCTTTGGTTTGGTCATTGGCCGCGACAGTGAGGTTGGTGAGCGCATGGTGGCGGACCGCAGATTGCCTCTGATTTCAGCCACTGGTAGTTGCCGAATGGGCCGCAAAGTTGGACAAGTTGTGGCGGGGCGTTTGGGCCGCACGTTGCTTGAATTAGGCGGAAACAACGCAATTATTGTCATGCCTGACGCCGACATGAAATTGGTGGAGCGCGCTGTTGTGTTTGGCGCAGTGGGAACCGCGGGGCAGCGTTGCACCAGCACGCGAAGATTGATTGTGCATGAAAGCATTGTGGAGCAACTCACAAAAAAGTTGACGCACTTGTATGCCAGCATAAAAATTGGTGATCCAATGGACGAGGCAACCCTCATGGGTCCGCTTATCAATTCACAGGCCAAGGACGCCATGAAGAGCGCCATTGAACAAGCCGTGACGCAAGGCTGCCAAGTGAAATGCGGCGGATTGCCTGGGCTTGCCAAATATGACAATCGTCCAGGATATTTCTGCGAGCCCACAATTATCAGCGTGCCCAAGGGTGTGGTGCCCGCGATTTGTTGTGAAGAAACATTCGCGCCAATCTTGTACATCTTCAGCGTGAAAAATTTCGAGGAGGCCATGGAGATTCATAACGGTGTGGACCAAGGACTTTCAAGCGCCATCTTCACCGACAGTGTTCGCAGCGCCGAACGATTCTTGTCGCATCAAGGCAGCGATTGCGGCATCGCCAATGTGAACTTGGGAACCAGCGGCGCTGAAATTGGTGGCGCATTCGGTGGTGAAAAAGATACGGGTGGAGGCCGCGAAAGTGGCTCGGATTCGTGGAAGCAATACATGCGACGTCAAACATGCACGGTGAATTGGGGAACCGATTTGCCGCTTGCGCAAGGCATTCGCTTTGGAGATTAAGCCGCGTTTATGCAGCGCGTGGCTGAATGCGTGAACGATTTCGAACTATTTTGGATTGAACGATCAATTGCTTGCGCGAATTCCAACGTGAATTGATTTGTGGCAACGCCCGCGCGCGGTTGATTTACTGCGCGGAGGGAGCCGGCGCACTCGCAACAGGTACTTTGGTGGGTTCGGCGTTCGCCTTGGTAAATCGAATGAGTGTCCATTTCAATTCTGGCGTTGTATTGGAAATATTCTCTGCGACCTTGATCCACAAACCTTGTTCGTCAATATGTGGTCCATCAAGTTGACGCCATTTGCCGGTTTCAGAAATTGGCATCACCGTCCATGAATCCTCGCCCGTCTTGGAATTTGAAAGCAATCGCCAACGCACTTCATCGGGGCGCGATCCATTGCCAATCACTTGCGCGGACCACTCGCGGCCATCCCATGTGATTGCGGGAAAGTTCACGCGGTGCTTTCCAAAAATTGTTCCGCCAACAAACCAAGCCAATGCCGCCGCAAGCACCACGAAGATTGCTGCGCGCACAAGTAAATTTCGAAATGCGAGTGTGGCTTGTCCCATTCAATTTCTTTCGAAGCGTGATCTTAGTCGTATTGGGAAAATGAATTTGAGCTTATGAACGCGCGATCCAGCCCGCGTACACGGCCCATGCGAAACTTCCAGCCACCACAATTCGCCACCATCCAAATATTGACAAAGTGTGGTTTCCCAGCCATTTTACAAGCCATTTCACGCTTATGGCCGCGCTGATAGTGGCCGTGACAAGCCCCACAATAATTGGAATTGGTCCGCCCAAATTGGCCACAAATTGTTGGAATGTTGTTGAATCCCCATGGAACACATCCCAACTTTCCTTCAGCGACGCCGCGCCCAATGTGGGCAAGCCCAGCAAGAAAGCAAACTCCGCGGCGGCCACGGGGGGAAGTCCAACCAACATTCCGCCAAGCAGCGTCACCAACGATCGGCTGGTGCCTGGTATCAACGCCAACACTTGCATGATGCCGATCAACAACGCGCCCTTGAGCGTGAGCCGCGCCAACGCGTCGCCGGGCTCATGATATTGCTCAATTTTTTTCTGATTCCAACCCTTCAGCAACACCATCGCCACGCCGCCAACTAAGAGCGCCGCCACAACTGGTCCAGGAAAAAATAAATGCTCCTTGATGGTCTTGCGAAATGCCAAGCCAACCACGGCCGCGGGAATGAAAGCGATCACCAGTTTCACCAACAATCCAAAACCAATTCGCGATTCCCGAGTGGCCAACTGCGGCAGCACCGTGCCCACGCAGCCTTGCGCCATTGTGCGCAATCTTTTCCAGTACAAACCCGCCACGGCCAAAATCGCGCCGCCTTGGATGATGATTTCAAATTGATTCAGCGACTCCTTTATGGACGTCATGTCCGCGTCGCCAGCGTCATTGCCAAGGCCAAGCACGGAGGCCGCAAGGATGAGATGTCCGGTGCTGCTCACGGGCAAATATTCCGTAACGCCCTCAACGATTCCAAGGATAATCGCGTCAAATACGGTCATTTTTGTTCTTCCTTTAACCAGGGAATCAGGGCTCTCACCGCGCGTCCCGCGGCTTCAATTGGATGGTGTTGCGCGGCGTCCTGCATTTTTTGAAGCCGAGAAAATCCATCATCGGCGTCGCTCTGAAATCGCCGCGCAAAAGTTCCGTCTTGCACGGAAATGAGAATGCGTTTGAAGTCCGCGCGCAATTGCTCGGTCAACAAAATATGTTCCGCGTCAAACGCGCCAAACTCCGCCGTGGTGCTGATCGCGTCGCGCATACCCGATGGTCCACGCGCGTACATCAAGTCCGCGACCTGTTTCAGTTCATGGCAACATTCAATGTACGCAAGCATTGGCGGATATCCCGCCTCCACTAAAGTTTCGTAAGCAACTTTTACCAGCGCCAACATTCCGCCGCATAGAACGGATTGTTCGCCAAACAAATCCGTCTCCGCCTCGGCGGCAAAAGTGGTTTCAATAATGGCCGCGCGCAGCGAACCAATTCCGTTGGCCCACGCAAGTCCAAGCGCGCGCGTGTTGAACGCGTTCGCGCCGTTTGCGTGCACCGCGAACAAGCACGGAATTCCTTGACCCATGACAAAGCGATCGCGCACCGTCTTGCCTGGACCTTTGGGAGCGACCATGACCACGCCAATGTTGGCGGCAGGCTTGACCAATCCAAAGCGAACAGAAAATCCGTGCAAAAATCCCACCACCGCATTCGGAGCAAGATTGGGCTCAATAACCGAAGTCCATAATTTTCCATGAATTTCATCGGGCAGGGCCACAATGATCAAATCAGCATTTTGAACGGCTTTGGCGCTTGAAAGCACCTCAAATCCAGCTGCCTGGGCGGCCGCAAAACCGCGAGTGTGTGGCTCAGAGCCAACACGCACCAGCACTCCGCTATCCCTGAGATTCTGTGCGTGAGCCTGTCCCTGATTTCCGTAACCCAATACGCAGACTGACTTTCCAATCAAAGGCGCAAGCGGGGCATCGGCTTCATTTTGAATGATTATCACATCTTCGGGCGTATTTTTGGGCTCGCGCACCATGGCAGGGTACAAAAAAGAAGAAAAACTTGTCGCATTTTGTCACTCTTATTTGGTGGAGCAAAAATAAACTGCACACTACAGGCAAGGAATAATTGTGTGCCCAATGTTACGACAAGTTTAAGTTTTCAAGATCTCCTGACCGATAACAGCCGTATGACTCTCAAGAATTGCATTCCAGAATCAGCCATGAAAACCCTCGAGCCCAACAGTACCAGTGAACGACGCGTAAATGAACGCTTTACTCTGCGGCCAGATGTTTCGCGCGTGGTGGTTCATAGCGACGGCGTTCTACTTGAAGGCCATGTGTACGACCTCAGTGGAACAGGAATTCGTTTGGAGTTGGACAATCCTCTTGAGCTAGGAAAACAAGTCGAAGTGGATTTCTTTTTCGCGGGCATTTTGAAGGCCATACATTTCGCCGGCATTATCACGCGCGTCTTTGATGAGATCGATGATCCAGGACCGCGCCGCATGGGAATTGAAATTCAAAGTTTCGCTAGCGAGAACGATGAGCTTCGCATGAATGATTTGCTAGAGAGCGCTTCACTTGGCAAGTTGAGATAAATTTCGCACGTTTGAATTGCATTTGATCTATTGAACAAGTTGCTCGCGTGAGCCGCTTGAACGCGTGATCTCCAGTGGACTTCCTCATTATTACAATGGGAGTCTCCTGGAGAACCCGCGACACAAAGTCGATTTGAGCCGCCCGCGCGGCAAGAGGTTCTTGTGAAAGAAATTCCGTTCGCAGAAGTTCAAGATCGAATTGGCTATCAATTTAAAGACATCACGCTCTTGGAAACCGCGTTGACGCACGCGTCATTGTCGGACCATCGCTCAAAGAGCAATGAGCGCCAGGAATTTTTAGGCGACGCGGTGCTTGGTCTTGTGGTGTGTGAACATTTATTTCGATCGTTGGCGGAAAGTTTGGAGGGTGATCTCACCAAAGTAAAAAGCCACGCGGTGAGCAGGCAAGTGTGCGCGGAGATCGCCGTTGAGTTGAAATTGAACGAGGCGCTTCGGCTTGGCAAAGGAATGGGGCCCGCGGCCACTTTGCCCGGCTCGGTTAGCGCCGCCGTGTTGGAATCCATCATCGGAGCGATTTATTTGGACGGCGGTTTGGCTCCCGCGCAGGCGTTCATACTTACGCACCTTGGCCCGCGCATTAACGAGTCGCTGCATGGCGGCCACCAACATAATTTTAAGAGCGTGCTGCAGCAAACACTGGTTTCCTTGCGAATGTCGCCGCCCATTTACATGATTCTTGACGAGAAAGGCCCGGACCACGCCAAGTGTTTTGAAATCGCGGTTTTAAGCGGCGATCGCAAGTTCATATCGTGTTGGGGCGCCAGTAAAAAAGCCGGCGAGCAGGCAGCGGCGCAGTCTGCGTTGCGTGAACTTGGAGTGATCGCGCTGGATGAGCGCGGCATTGAGATTGCGCGGCCCATCGCCTCGCGGATCAGGCCTGATTCAAGCGCGGGAAAGTAGCGAAGTCTTTTCGCGGTAAGTAATGAAATTTTAAAATGGTGCGCGGCAAAATTTTCGTGCGCAGTTGGGCGGATCGCCCGTGTGGCTATTGAAATGCGCTGACTAGTTTTTCAACGCAAGCGATTTGGCTTTGCTTGGTGTCAACAATGACACTTGCAAGCGCGCGATACAGCGGCATGCGGCTTTCAAACAGCGCGCGCACTTCGGCGGCGGCGTCAGCGCGCGCGTCACCAGTTGAAATGGACGTGGACAGCGGCGGTCTATCGCCGCGATTGTTGGCCAAGCGCATGGCGAGTTCACTTTCGCCTGGATCAAGAAGGGCTATGAAGATTTCGCCGCGCGCTTGCGCCTGGCGCAAAAGTTGATCCGCTCCAGAAGCCATTGGAGTTCCGCCGCCAAGCGAAAGCACGCAACTATTTTTTGCTCCCAGCAACCGCGCCAGTTCCGCGCGCTCGCCAGCGCGCCAAGCGCTCTCGCCGAGCAATCCAAACGCGTCGGTGACATTTGTGGCGCCAAGATGTTTGAGAACCGCGTCGTCAAGATCCACAAACTCAAGCCCAAGTTGACGCGCGGCAATAGGACCAAGCGTGGACTTTCCAGAAAGTCTCAGGCCAATCAAAACCAATATTGTGGATGCGGACACGCTGCTTAGCGGGTCTTAATCTTGCGGCCAATTCGACGCTTGCGATTTAAGATGGCGCGACCCTTGCTGGTTTGCATACGAGCGCGGAAGCCAACTTTGCGGAGCTTTTTGATTCGGCTGAGTTTGTGCGGATAATGCATGTCGGTTCCTTGAAGGGGGGTCGAGAATGATAGCGTAAATCTGGCTGGGGCTCAACTGGTGAAATTCATTTTTGTGGGGGTTGCATTCTTTGCCTGTTGATGCACTCAGCACCAGGGCAAAATCACCAATATTTAGAGGCATTTGCGCTCTATTTCACTTTCAGCAACAACAAGCCCATATCGGCGGAGTCGATCACGCCATTGGCGTCCATGTCGCCAATGCCGTGTAATGGTTCAACGCCGATCATGTCAAGCAAGATTCCCATGTCGCCGTCGTCAATCACGCCGTTGAGATCAAGATCGCCACCGCGCAACTGACAGATGTCCGCCTCGCCGTTGAGATCAAGATCGATCGCCGTCACGGTTCCCGCACTCGTATCTGTCGCATCTGGCGCATCTGGCGCATCGGAACTTTGCGTGTTTGCGCAATCAACATCCGCATCGGGTTGCGTGATTATGGTTTGCAAATACAACTGAACGCCCATTGGCGCAGCGGCAACAGTTTCATCCTCGGCGTTGGTGGCCAATTGTCCAGCGGTTGTGTCACTGGCTTTGTTGACTTTGCCCGCAACCACGCCGCCACTGTTGTTGTTGCCGCCAGCGATTTCATCTCCAGCGAATGACGCTGTGTATGTGAAGCCGCTCGCCTTGGTCGCGGTTCCGCCAACAGTGGTCACGGTCACGCTCTTGGCGCCCACGGTTCCCGCTGGTGTTCTTGCTGTGATTGAAGTGGCGCTTACAACAACCACGCTCGTGGCCGCAACGCCGTTCACTTTCA
>CAIKXA010000091.1 GCA_903831295.1 uncultured bacterium
AATCTGGTTGGCTTGTCTGGTGCAGGTTCCCGCTGCGGTCCGACATGGCTTTCCAGCACATCAAGATTAGTTGTTGTCGCGCTTCCCAACGCTTCAACTCGCTATCCATAGATGTAAACGTAAAAACCAGGTGACCTTGATCACGCAATGCAAAAGATTTTGCAGATTTTTGCCAAAGGCCTGTTTGTGGGGCAGAAATGGGGTTTATGCAACGGAAATGGCGGCGTATTGAAACAATAAAAATCATACTGCTACATTGACAGAATGATCTTGAAAAACCATTTGCCACACGCACGCTCTAAGCAACAAGTTGCAACGCTTGCATGTGCCAGCGCACTGTTCATTGGCGGCTGCGCGCAATGGGGCGCCAATGTGCTGGAAGAAAATCATGTCGCGTTTAATACCGCGGTATGTCAAGCCATGGACAGCCAGATGCTGCTGAACATTGTGCGCATGAGCATGGATGAACCAACCCAGTGGATGGTGGTGAGCGCGATCAACGTGAATACAAGGGTTGGCGGAAGTTTGACCGGCGGCGTGACTATTCCCAGCAGTGGATTTGTAGGTGGCAGCACCGGAGGCGCGACCACTTTTGAATACACACCCAATATCACCATGATTCCCCGCCAAGGCGAACAACTTGCGCGCGAACTAATGGCGCCCATTCCCGTGTCAAGCATTGAGAGCATGGTGTCGGCGAGTTGGCCGATTAGTTGGGTTGTGTTTCTCACGTGCGAACAATTTCAAACAGTGTCTTCATTTGATGTCACGCGTGGATTTCCAATTCAGGCCCACGACCATCGCTTTGGCCGCTTGATGATGTTGTTTGATGAATTGCAATTCAAGCAATTGATTTCGCTCAGCCTTGCTTCGCTGCCAGTGACATGGAATCAGAAACCTATTCCAGCGGCGGAGGTGGGCCTTATCAGCGTTGCGAGTGCAAAGAAGGATCGCTCCGCGCTGAAAGCACGTGAGGATGGAACTTATGATTACATTTCCATTGAATCAGTGCCAGTGTTCACACTGTATGAAGGCATTCAGAATGATCCGCATGGACTTGAGATGCTGAAGTTGCTTGAGCTGCCACCCGAGCCCGGCAACTATCGGATGGTGTCGGTTGAAAATCCTTTGCCTGGAGCTCGCGTTTCCATGCGCACCCGTTCACTGGCCGCCCTACTGCGCCTATTGAGTTTTGGCGTAGACAATTCGGCAAACGCACCAATGCCCGACCTAGACATAGACACGCCGATTGAACTTTGGAATCGCATTGCCTCTCAAAGCGATGTGAAAAGTGATATGGGATTGCATGTGAATGCGGTGTTTCGCGTGCATCGCGGCGCAAGCGCTCCAAGCAACGCGACCGTGTCCGTTGCGTTTCGTGGCGAGTCTTTTTGGATTGAAAGCAATGATGTGACAACCAAGGAGGTGTTCGCTTTGGCGCGCGATCTGTATGACTTGCAAGTGAAAAGCGGCAACGAGGCGACGCCTGTGTTGACGATTCCAGTTGGGTCTTCTCACTAAACGAATCACAGATCTTTCATAGAGTGATCTATGCGCCGCCCATTTGCTGGACTTTGCAAATGCAAGCTATCTTGCTCAACATGCGGAAATCATTCACGCGCCAAAGTTTGGCTTTGTCCGTCTGGGCACTCATGACTCTTGCAGGTATGGCGATGTGTGCATTTAGTGCGCCAGAGACGGACGTGTCCACAACGCCGCAAATTGCGCAAACCAAATCTGCAACCGATCCAGTTGCAAGCGACACGGTGACCATGGCGATTGAGTTGCAAGGCGTCACACCCGACGCCCATGTGCCGCAATCTTTTACCGCGGAAGTTTCGATTGTGCTCTCATGGAATCCAAAGTTGCGCCCAAACTTTGATCCAGGAACACCGGAGTTTCTCAACACATTCGGGGCCAACCAACCATCGCTTCAATCTAGAACTCTTTTTGGTGAAAATGGAATCCAACATCGCTTCTACAATTTCCAAGGAACATTCGAGGCGCGCAATAATCACCATGCGTATCCATATGCTCGGCTTGTGCTTCCAATTGTGTTTTTCTTTCCGTCGGCGCCCGATATGGCCAACTTGATCGCCGCGGTTCCAATTCAGTTGGGCGTATCACCAGGGCTTGGACAAGACCCCGATAATTTTTACCTGCACGCGGCCATGGTGACCACGGGGCAGTGGTCCGATTTGTGGAACCCAACGCAGTTGATTGGCGACCAACCCAAACTGAACGCAATCTCGTTGATGCTGGAAACCCGCGCGCTGACCACGCGCGACACATTGATGGTGAGACTGCCCATGTTCTTGTGCTGGCTGATTGCCTTCAGCGCGTTGTGGTGGAAGGATGAATCCGCCTGCTCACGCGCGGTGATGTCTTCCACCTTCAGTTTGATCGCGCTGGCGATTGGCGCGCATCCAATGGGGCCGCCGGTGGGATACATGACCATGGGCTCGCTCAGTTTCGCGCTGGTGTATGTGAATATTATTTTGCTCAGCGTTACCGCCGTGATCGCATCGCGCGCGCACAGTCGCCACGACGATGCGGTGTATCGACGCATTCGCTTTCATGGACGAGTGGGCGCGCTGGTTCTTATGGTGGCCAGTATCTGCGTGTTGATTGCGTACACGCAAAGCGTGATCAAACCAGTACATCTTTCAGAGTTGAAAAATGCCACGCCGCTGCAAGTGGAATTTCACAACATTCAATCCATGGAAGCGAATGGTTGAGTAGGTTTGGTTCGAGCGCAATCAGCGAAATCATGGTCGTGAATCAAGCACGAAGATGATGTCAACTTGCGCCAATACCAAGGCTGGCAATGAAAAGGCTGAGGTATTGTTACTGGCTTGCGCTATTACACTTTGAAAATGCGTTCTCCGCTATTTATAAATTATTTCTGTTTGCTGATTTTTATTTGCGCATGCGCCGACAACTCCACGGCGCCTTTCACTTCAACGGACATGGTTCAAATTCCTGGCGGCGAGTTTGTCATGGGCACGGATGATCCGCAGTCGTATGAACCCGAGCGGCCCGCTCACCGAGTGAAAGTGGCCGCATTCATGATGGATGTCACCGAGGTCACCAACGAACAGTTCAAGGCGTTTGTTGATGCGACGCATTTTGTCACGCAGGCCGAGCAAGTTCCTGATTGGGAGCAACTGAAGTTGCAACTTCCTGTTGGCACGCCCAAACCAGAGCAGGAGAAATTGGTCGCGGGTTCGTTGGTATTCACGCCGGCAAATGAGCCAGTGAGCGGCGATGATGCAAGCGCGTGGTGGAAGTGGGTTCCCGGCGCGAATTGGCGCCATCCTGAAGGACCCGACAGCAATTTGGACGGGCGATGGAATCATCCGGTGGTGCAAGTTTCTTGGAGTGATGCGCGCGCATATGCAACATGGGCGGGCAAGCGATTACCCACCGAGGCCGAGTGGGAGTTTGCCGCACGTGGTGGGTTGGAACAAAAACGTTATGCGTGGGGCGACGACTTTATGCCGGACGGAAAGCGTATGGCCAATATTTGGCAGGGACATTTTCCAGATCGCAACACCAATGAAGATGGTTTTGCGCGCACCGCGCCTGTGAAAAGTTTTCCCGCCAATGGCTATGGCTTGTACGACATGATCGGCAATTCATGGGAGTGGTGCGCGGATTGGTTTGACGCGCGCGCGTACCAACAAGTGGCTAGTGGTGTGTGTGAAAATCCGGCGGGACCCGCGCGGTCGTTCAATCCCGAAAATCCAGACGCGTCCCAGCGTGTGATTCGTGGTGGGTCATTCATGTGCGCGGAAAATTATTGCCGCAACTATCGGCCTAGCGCTCGTCGCGGAACGGATTGGGACACTGGACTTTCTAATTTGGGATTTCGTTGCGTGAAGTAGGCGGCGGAATTTGAGAGCTGAAATATTTTTCCGAGCGTCAATTCACTTTCGCGGCTTTGGCTTGCTCAGCGGTGATTGCAGCGCGAAGTTGCCGCAACGCGCGCGCATTTAGTTCCTCACGGTCGTAACTGGCGTCGCTGCGCGCAATATCTGTTGACATCATGGCGCGCTCCTGCTTGGCCATGTCAGCGGGTTGCGCTTGAGCGGAACCATCCATCATTGTGGCCATGGCCGCGTCATTGCGTTCGGTCTGTTCAATGGAACGTGCGATCAACGTGTCGGCGCGCTGGTAATAGTCGTTGGCAAGCGAGATCACGGTTTGCATTTGCTCGGGGGCAAGCGCGGGCAGCGCGATGATTCGCTCAATAGCACCTTCCACTTTGGCTTGCGTGCGAAAAACTTCAGGGTGCGTTTGCTTGCGTACGGCGCGGTGAAAAAGCGCCGCGTTGGCGGCGTCCAACTTGGATACCACCGTTTCCACATTCGCCTCTTGCAATTGCTCCACCGCTTTCCATGCCGCGGTCAATGGCTTACGCGCTTTCTCCAACTCCGCCATTTTGGAATCGTCCATGCTCATTGAAATTTGCATGTTGTCGTGACCTGCGTCGTCGGTGCGCGATTCCATTTGCATGGCGGACATTTGCACCGCGCTGAATGCGTCAAGTTTATCAGGCAAATTCGCTAGTTCTTGCAGCATCTGCGCGCGGCAGGCGTCAAGCGTTGGCAAAATTTGCGCGCAAACTTGCGCGGGCAATACGTCGGCAGCGGCGTACAAATCCACCTTGCTCCAGCGCGACATCATTATGTTTGGCATGGGCATGGCGGAATTTTTAACGGCGGCAAACGCACGAACCAAGGCGCGGCGACCGCGCTCCCGCGCAACTTGCGCGGCATCAAGTCCCTTCACGCCGCTGGCTAAATCGTCAAACCAAGTCTCCTCTAATTTGGCCAGGGCTTCAGCGCGCTCATGCGACTTCTTCATGAACGCAGCCATGTCCTCGCCCGGTTGGGGCATATAAAACATATTGCCTGGACCAGATTTATTTTTGCTCCACTCAGCGTTGCTTTGCAGCAAATCATTGGCCAGCGAATCCCACACGGCGCGCTGAGCGTCTGGCACCGCAAGACGCAGACGAAGTTGTTCTATGTCTTGGCGATTCATCGCGCGGAATTGCCGCATACCTCCCACCATATCTTGTGGCATGTCGTTGGACATAATCTCTGATGCGCCATTGTTGCCTGGGGGTGCGCCACCAGATTGGTTCATGGATTGCGCGATTGCGGCGCCAACTTGCGAATCAATTTGGGCATTCATTTGATCGCCAATCTTCGCCTCCACTTGCGACCCAACATGTTCGCCCACTTTCTCTTTCACAAGCTCGGCAATTTTTTCAGCAAGTTCGGGCGTCATTTCGCCATCGCCGCCCTCGCCAACTTGAATGTTCATGCTCACATTCGCGCTCACGCTCATGTTCGACGCGTCCTCATTCCCTGTTGATGTAATCACCATCATTGTCTTGGCGCCTTGCATTGCGCCTTCGGGCATGGCGTTTCCATCAGCCGCAATTAAAGTTGCGCCCATTCCTGCTCCCGTGTCGCCCATGAATTGCGCACTGCTCACGCTAGTGAACATCATTGTGCCACCTTGGTTGCCCAACTCACTCAAATCAATCGCGCCGTCGCCATCGCCGCCTTCAAATGTGAAGGGCATGGCTTCATTCGCGGAACCCAACTCGGGCATGTTCGCGGCCTGGGCAATATCGGCAATACTGGCCGCGTTCATCTGCGCGAACTTTGCATTCATATCCTGCATGGCCTCAGGGGAAAATTTTTCGGCGGTCAACGCGTCAAGCGCGGCGTCATCAAGTTGATCGCGTTGCTGTTGCCACTGATCGATCTTGGCAATGGCGGATGCATTCTCTTTCGCCGCGCGATTGGCGTCGGCAAGTTGCTTGCGAAGCGCGTCTGGAGAACTGAACGCAAACGGACTCCAACTGGACAAGCCAGCCAATGCTTTGCGCGCAAATTGCATCTTGTATTTTTGCGCGGCGTCCGGCGGCAACTGTGCCGCAATGTCGCGCACCGCCGCGCGTTCACTGGTGATCAGTTTGCGCTTTAGTTCCTCTATTCGGTCCGCGGATTTATCGTCCAAACTTGCGGAGGCGATGCGCTCAATCAATGGCGTGGCGGAAACTTCCCACTCGCGCGAACGCTTATCAATAGCCGCAAGTTTTTCCTCGGCAAGATTGGCGACCTTGGGAACACTGGGCAAATTCAACGGAACACCACGCACCACAGCGTTCGCGCGTTTGCGAGCGCGCGCCGCCGCAAAGCGATCAACTTTGGCTTGTTGAGATTCATTCGCTTGCGACTCGCGCATGGCGCCAAACATGGCGCGCTCCATGTTGCCAATGGTGTCGTATGCGCTGGAGACCGTGCGACTCCACGCAACTTCGCTTGGATTTTTCCCATTCGCATCACTGGGGAGATCGGCATTCACATCACCGCCGCGAATTGGCGCGTCATGCTTGGCCTGAGCAGGACGAATGACTTTATCGCGCAACAATTCCCACCGATCCACGTACACGTCGAAAGCCTGCTCACATTTCACGCGCTCCACATCCGTAGGCGCCAAGTCCTTCATCCAATTTTGCAGATCCTTAGACTTGAGTGGTTTTGGAATTTCGAGCGCATCAAATGTGGCAGCGAGTGTTTGCTCCGAAACGCACACAATGCTTGTTATAAGACAACTGATCACGCGCCAAGAATAAAATGGAGAACATTTTTGAGTGCTTCGGCTTTGCATATAGAAAGTCTACCTTTGCAATTTAAGAAGTTTGAAGCAATTCAATTCAGTCGTCCCCGTTGCAACGCCACCTGCAATAATGCGGGCACCGTCACTATGTCATTTGGCTTTGAGCCAAATTAGTCTTGCTTGAATTTGGTCCACCATGATCTAGGAAAATTCACTCGATGAATACCCTGCTCTGCATTTTGCTTGTGCTGCTTCAAGCTGTCGCTCCCGCAAAGATTGCTTTTGCGGATGCTGAGGAAACTGCCACGAATGCGGGGAAAAATCGAAGCCCAACCACAAAACCAAATTTCGTTTTCATTCTTGGCGAGGGTCATGGTTGGTCAAGCACGTCGGTGGACATGGACGGTAAATATCCACCAAGTGATCGAGTGGGTCTGACCCCAAACTTGGAACAGCTTGCAAATGACGGAATGCGCTTCAGCGATTTCTACGCAACATGCCCGCGCTGCACTCCATCGCGCGCCAGTTTTTTAACCGGCATTAGTCCGGCAAAATTGCACATGACCTATGTGAATGAGGGCGGCGTTGGCAAGCGCGAACAAGACGGTGGCAAAGGTGTCGGTGAAAAAAATGCTGGTACGGATGCGGAAGCGCAGAAATATCCGCTGATGAAATTGATCGCGCCAACTCCTGATATGGAGTTGCCTGATGGAGTGAAGACCACGGGTGATGTCATGCGCGCGGCGGGTTACGCAACAGCGCACTTTGGCAAGTGGCATGCGGGCCGAGTTGATCCAATGAAACACGGCTTTGATATTTCCGACGGAGCGAACACGAATCAAGGTCCTGACCGAGGCGAGGCGCCCAACCCAAAACAATCATCCATGATCACCGACCGCGGCATTGCTTTTATGCGTGAACAAGTGAAGGCGGGCAAACCGTTCTTCTTGCAAATGTCGCATTACGGTTGCGGAAGTGAAGCCGAAGCAACGCCCGAATCATTTGCGGAAACCGCACAATTACTGCCAAAATTAACCGGTAAATCGTTGGCTTCCGCGGCGGGCGTGCGCGACATGGACAAAGCCGTTGGTCGCGTGCGCGCGGCGTTGAAAGAACTTGGAATTTCCGACAACACATATATTTATTTCAGCACGGACCATGGAACACCAGGCGGCGGAACTGGCCGCGGGGTTGGCGCCAATGCGCCCCTCACGGGTTCCAAGGGCAGCGTGAGCGAAGGTGGCATTCGCGTTCCTTTCATCATCAGTGGTCCGAGCATTAAAGCTGGCGCGATCAGTTCCGTGCGCGCAAGTGGCATGGATGTATTGCCAACCATGATCGATCTCGCCGGCTCGCCGCTTGCCAAGTCCTTCACACCAGACGCGAAACTTGTTGTAGAAGGCGGAAGTTTGAAGCCCGTATTGAAAAATTCAGGCGCTGGAAATGTTTCGCGCCCCAACGATGCAATCGTGATCCACTTTCCCCATTATGACTTGAACAACGGCGGACCCGCGTCGGCGATTTTTGACGGCGATCTAAAACTGATTCGTCATTACGACAACGGCAAGGTGACGCTATTTGACATTGTGAAAGATCCGTCTGAATCAAAAGATCTTTCCGCCGAGATGCCCGAAAAGGTGAACTCACTTCAAGCGCGATTGGATGCCTACTTGAAAGCGGTCGACGCACAAATGCCAACCACCGCGCCAACCACAACGGATGCGACCGCGACAGGAGACGGGCAACCACCAACCAATCCCCCCGCTTCTAACGGAACCCAAGGCGACAAAAAGCAGAAGAAAGGAGGAGGAAAAGGCGGAAAAAACAATAAAAATGAAACCACCGCCTCGGTTGCGCAAAATGCAAATGGCGGCAAAGGTGGCAAAGGAAATAATGGCGCAAATGACGTGAGTGGCTCGGCCTCTGGTAGCGAGAAAGGTCCGCCAGGCTCGCTGATTGCGCGCATGACTGCGTTTCACACGGAAGTACCCGCTCACGAATTCGATATTGTGTTGATGCGCCCAACCGAAACATCAATCACCGCGACTGTGAGTGTGGCCGCCGCCGCCGAAGCCTTCATTGAATATTGGCGAAATGGTGAATCCACCAAACAAAAAACAAAACCTATTCAAATTACTCCAAGCAAAGTTGCGTTGATTGAGCTCAGCGGCCTGAAAGCAAACACGCAATATTCCTATCAACTGTTTCTCAAGAACCAAAGCGACGCAGCGGCGAAACCAACTGAAGAGCATTCCTTCCGCACGCGCGCTTCCAACGGAACGCCATTCACTTTCACTATTCAGGCGGACTCGCACCTAGACGCAAATATGGATCCAAAAGTGTACGAGCAAGCGCTTTGCAACGCGCTCACGGAGCATCCGGACTTTCACATTGATCTAGGCGACACATTCATGACCGACAAGCGCCGCGACTTTCATGATGCGGCGCCGCAGTATGACGCGCAGCGCTACTACTTTGGGAAACTGTGCCACTCGGCGCCGCTGTTCATGGTTCTTGGAAATCATGATGGTGAAATTGGCAGTTCTGACACGCAAAGTGATGCCATGGGACCTTGGTCGTACAACATGCGAACGCAGCGTTTTCCCGCCATTATCAATGAAAATAAGGCGGACGCCATGTACAGCGGTCGCACAGACATGAAGAATGGTCGCGGCGCAAACTACTACGCTTTTGAATGGGGCGACGCATTGTTTGTTGTGCTTGATCCGTTTTGGCAATCAATAGAAAAAATGCGCGGTAGTGGCGGCGGAGGTGGCGGCGGCGGAGGTAAAAGCAAAAAAAATCTAGAGCCAAATGATGACAGTTGGAGCCGCACTTTGGGCAAGGCGCAGTACGACTGGCTTGCCAACACGCTTGGCAAGTCCAAAGCAAAATATAAATTTGTGTTCATCCACCATTTGGTTGGCGGTCTTGGCGGTTCTGAATCGCGCGGTGGTGTTGAGAGCGCGCCTTTCTTTGAATGGGGCGGCAAGAACGCGGACGGCAGCGAAGGCTTCGCGGCGCATAGACCTGGCTGGTCCATGCCCATCCATAATTTACTTGTGAAGAATGGAGTGACCGCGGTATTTCACGGGCACGACCATCTGTATGTGCAAAGCGCGCTTGATGGCGTGGTTTATCAATGCGTGCCGCAGCCTGGCAACGCGCAGGGCGGCACGCGCAGCGCTGAGGAATACGGATACAAGTCCGGAACAATTCTTGGCAGCCCTGGCCACATCCAAGTGAAAGTGGCTCCAGACAAGGCCACGGTTGATTTTGTGCGCGCCGCGATTGCTCAGCAATCATCATCTAAAAATAAAGAGGAAAATGGTTTGATCGTGAAGACCTATGACATGAAACCCGGCGTGCAAAAATAATCCAAATCCCTTGAACTTCACGGCATTTTCTGTGATTTAGATAAACTCATCACAACCCCGATCACGATTACGAATATTGGAACTTAAACAAATCATCCTGTCCCTTGAATAGTTCAAAGCCGCAAAGGATCATCACCATGATCTCATTTCCAGCCATTCTTATTCTCTTTGCCAACGCCACCGCGGCCCATCCGCCGAGTGACCATGCTGATGTTCAAACTTTGGATCAAACCCAAGCGCACAGCCACGGTGAGCGCGACCATAATTCAATTCATGTGTGGCGAGATGAACGCAATAAACTCGACCTTGAGGGCTGGTTGCTCACAGTGCGTGACAGTGGCGTGACCATTGATTTGCATGATGGTGGCACAGCCACAATTGCTATGGCTGATTTGAATGATCAGGATCGCGCGCTTGCCCAAGCTCAATTGGCGCGCGTGCGTGCGATGAACCAAAGCGCGAGTCCCATCAATCCATCAAACGATCCGTGGCAAGCGACGGTCTACAAACTTTTCGCTCCCAGTGTGAAGACGCGCTGGGATTCGCAGTGGCTTTATGTTGAATCCGACGGACTTCCGCACGCGCCACTTGACTTCACCATGATGGTGGGAATTACCGCGTGGCAACAACAAGTGCCGCTGCCACAGAATTACACTGGCACAAATTCATGGCAAATACCGCTTAAATCCACGCTTGCTGACAAGCCAATTTCCGGGCGCACTCAACTGCGCCGTGGCGCCATTGCGCTTGCGGCCAATGGCATTCCAATTTTCAACGCGCTCAACAATCGCGGCGTTGATTCATTTTCTATTGGCGAGTTGGACGAGTTCGGCGGGCACTGTGGCCGTGGCGATGACTACCACTATCACGCGGCGCCTCTTGCTATTCAAAAAGTGGTTGGCCCCAAAAGTCCTATCGCGTTTGCGTTGGATGGGTTCGCCATCTACGGCTTGTATGACCCCAAAGCAAAGGCCGGCGCGCTGGAATCGTGTCCGCTTGGAAGCACCGATGCGCTTGATGAACTGAATGGACATTTCTGCGCGGTGCCCGCCGGTCAAGGTATTGATAATGGAACTCGCTCATACCACTATCACGCGAGCAAGACCTATCCATATATCAATGGCGGCATGCGCGGCAATGTAAAAATGCAAGGCGATGAGATTGTTCCGCAGGCGCATGCGCAACCATTGCGCCAAGACACCACTCCTTTGCGCGGCGCCAAGATCACTGGCTTCAAACAAACTGCGCCTAAGGCGTGGAAGTTGACCTATGAAGTTGGCGGCAAGCCAGGCTTTGTGGAGTATTCCGTTGATGCTGCCGGCAAAGTTATTTTTAATTTCACGGGTGTAAACGGGGAAAAAAGCACTGAAACATATTCAGCCAAAGAAAGTCGCGGTGATGACAAAGGCTCTCAGAAAGATGGACGCCGTGGCAAAGGCGACAAGCCACCACGTGAGGATGGCCCACCACCTCCGCGTGAAGATGGTCCTCCGCCGCCACGCGAAGATGATGACGCGAATGATCGATCTGGCGCGGGCGAAACTTCATCCACCGCATCCACTCCGCGCGCGGACAATGCGTTTCCATTTTCCAGTTCGGGGGTGGGAGCGAACGGTTTGCTTGATGCAAAGTTCACCTGCGACGGCGAAAGTTTGTCGCCGCCATTTCAATGGAGCGATCTGCCTGCAGGAACAAAAAGCCTTGCGTTGACCATGCACCATATTCCGAGGCCTGGCGTGGAGGAACATGTCTACATTGTTACTTGGAACATTCCCGCAACCACCAAGTCGCTTGATGCGGGCCAGAAAAATATGGGCACATGGGGAGTAAACACCGTCAACGGCCGAGCCCAATACGCTCCGCCTTGCTCCAAGGGTCCGGGTGAAAAAATTTATGTGGTCACGCTTTATGCGCTTAGCGGGGAACCAAAACTTCCCGCCAGCGGAAAAGTGACGCGTTCAGATTTGTTGGCTTCTATCAAGGAAATTACTTTGGGCAGTTCAGCGATTGATCTTCGATACGCACGAACGAGTGGCGCCAGCGCAAAAACGCCAAAATAACCTTATTGAATCGGCATTCCATTGCCATTCGTTCATGTTCAGCGGGGTGATCCGCTGTGCTGTGTTACGTTTATCAAGAAGGAAAGTACGCTTAAACTTAGAACTTGAACAACCATAACCCAATGCAATCATGAAAATTTTAATTCTTGGCGGCACATCTTTTCTTGGACCCGCAATTGTTGAAAGCGCAACGGCGCGCGGATGGACCGTGACGTTGTTCAATCGCGGTAAAACAAATCCTGGCATGTTCAAAGATATTGAGCAGATCCATGGTGATCGAGATCCCAACAAAGCGCCAGGCCTAGAGCCCTTGGCCGCCGCAATTCGCGGAGGTAGAACTTGGGACGCGGTTATTGATACAAGCGCTTTTGTTCCCCGCATCACGCGTGCAAGCGCTGAATTGCTGAAGCCCGCCGCGCGCCAATATATTTTGGTCACAACTCTAAATGTGTACGCGGACCCACTGCCTGTGCATGCGGATGAATCAGCTCCGCTTGCGGCGGATCCGCAAGTGATTGATGAAAAATTATCCAATGAAACATACGGTCCTCTCAAGGCCGCATGCGAGCGCGCGTTGACCGCCGTGTATGCGGATCGCGCAACCATGTTGCGGCCAGGTTTGATTGTTGGGCCTGGTGATCCAACCGACCGATTCACCTATTGGCCCGCGCGTTTACAGCGCGGTGGCGAAGTGTTGATTCCCAATTCAAAAAATCCGTGGGGCAGCGAGACGTCATTCATTGACGCGCGCGATTTAGCGGATTTTGCCTGTGTTTGTGCGCAGAACGGCCACGGCGGGGCTTTCAATTGCGCGGGCCCGGACGGGACGCTCACCTTTGATGGATTTGTTTTTGGCTGCCGCGGCGCGTTTGGAAATCATGTCGAATTTGTTCCCGCGGATGATGATTGGTTGCTGGAGCAACAAGTGCAACCTTGGATGGGCATGCCGCTGTGGATACCCGCTTCCATGGCCGCCGAAGCGCCAATGGGCGGCATCAACCGCCGCAAGGCCATTGAGCAAGGATTGAAATTTCGTCCTTTAGCGCAAACTGCTCGCGACACTGCGGACTGGTTCCTGAAAACAAAACCAGATTTTGATTTCGGCGCCAAGCCTGGAGCGCCAGGAATAAGCCGCGCACGCGAAGCGGAATTGATCGCCGCTTGGAAAGCTCATTCTAAACTTAAATGAGCGCTCGAATTTCAAATTAAAACTTGTCAACAGTTCACCGTTGCTTTACGCCACATCAGCGCCGCGCAGGGCAACATCTTCAACTGCGCTCCGTGCATTTCATCTTCTATCATTGCCCTATATGAGTTTCGCGCAACAAATAGCTTTTCGAAACGCCACGCTCGCCGATGTGTCGGCTGTGGTTTTCTTGGTGGAGAGCGCATATCGCGGCGATGCCAGCCGCGCAGGTTGGACCACTGAAGCAGATATTTTAGATGGTCAACGCACTGACGAAATTGAAATTCGAGAAATCATTTGCGGCGCCCATTCAAGGATTCGCCTAGCGGAGCAAAGTTCTGCGGGCGTCCAAATTCTCGATCAGGATCAATTCCACACGCCTTCGCAAGAGCGCGCATTGCCCCAGGCCGCGGCGCTTGTTGGATGTGTGCGCATAGAAAACGCGGGAGACGCGGGCTATATCGGCATGGTGTCCGTACTCCCAACGTTGCAGAGCGCTGGCATTGGTCGGCAACTGTTACATGAAGCCGAGCGAGTGATCCGCGATGAGTTGCGCTTGCCGCGCGCTCGCATGACTGTGATTGGCCAGCGCGACATATTGATCGCGTGGTACCAACGCCGCGGCTATTCGCTGACGGGCAAGCAGGAAAAATTCCCATATGGTCAACCTCGCGCCGGAACGCCGCGTCGCGATGATTTATATTTTGAGGTGCTTGAAAAGTCGCTGTCCACCAATCCCTAAGTATCTATCTCCACGCCTTTGTTTGCGCTTGAAATATTGCACAATCCATCCATTTCCAAGACACGGTGAACTCACCCGCATCCAACTAAAAAATAAACAGTTACAAAAATAAATCACCCCGCGCAACAAGCCGCGGGGTATGAATCACATTGTGATTTAAAATTTATTTTGGTGAGTTTGTTGGCGCGGCTGGAACTGTTGGAGCAGTTGGAGCTTTGGGTGCTGTTGAAGTTGCTGGCGCACGCTCGCCCTTCTCACTCTTCTCGCCCTTCTCCTCATTCTCCTCATTCTCCTGGGGTCTGAACATTTCGTGTCCTTCTTCCTCCTCGGCGTCAAGCTTGGAAACCAATTCCTTGGCACCTGCGGCATCGCCACGAATCACCGCATTCTCAAGCGCGATCGCAACAGTTAAACTCGCGAGCAATTGTGAGCGCATGTCGGATTCAAACTTCGCCGTGTCAGTGCCGTACTTCTCCTTGGCTTGCGGTGCCATCTTCACTGTGGAAATCATTCCCTTAGCGGCCAACAAGCCGACTTGAACCATTTGAATACTCGCCAAATCCTGCGCCTTGCCAGCGGGATCAAAGGTTGATTTTTCGAGCGCTTTAAATCCGCGATTCGTTTGCTTCATGGCGCCTTCAAAATTCTGCGCTCCGCCGCCGCTTCCCCGACGCGACTCCCGACTCGCCATCATCTTTGAAAATGCCAGAACTTCACTCTCATCAAGCAATCCATCATGGTTGGTATCCATTGCTTCGAAGGCCTGACGCAATTGCTGGGGCAATTCATCTTGGCTTAACTTGCCATCTCCATTTTTATCGTCTTGTAAAAGTCGCTTGGCAATTTGCTCTGGAGTTTTTGGCTCCGAGGCACTGGGCCTTGCAACTGGGTTGCTGGCTGAAGGCGCCGTTGGATTTTCAGAAGGATTCGCCGCTGGATTGACTGGCGGATTTGTAGGCGGGGATTGCGCCAAAGAAATATTGCAAACAAAAAGAAAGGCCGCGATGGTGTATTTTTTCATAGAAACAAAATCTTACCAATCTTTCAATCGCAAGTGCTTGGCGAAAGTCATGTCGCCACATGCCACGGATTTTTTAACGACGACTTCGAATGGCCCACACCAACACCACGGTTTGCGCAAAAAAACCACACGCCACCAAGATGGCAAGTTTCCATTTAAATTCCACAAGTTCTTCCAGTGATTTCAAAGGCCGCAATCCTTGCAATTCCTGCAAACTCTTGATGTCTTCAAGATTTTTTAATTCTTGTAGCGCCTGTAATTGATCAAGCCCCTTCAGTTCCTTTAAATCCTTCATGGCCTGCAGATTTTTCAACTCCTCCAACCGCTTGAGCTCTTGAAGCCCTTGCAACTCGCGTAATTCCTTCAGTTGCGCCGCCATCTGCGCAATGTTGGCGCGCATCTCCACAACAATCGGCTCGTTCAACGTCATCAACATGGCGCGGCGCGCGCGCAACTCCACGGCTTGAGGCAATATTCCCAAAATAACAGATGCCTTCTCAGCAGCCAAATTCATGTCATGCAGTTCGCTTATGCCGCGCTCAAATAAACCGTTGTCGTCAAACTGAAGAAAGGATGAATCAATTTGAATGCCAACCGGCTCCTTGAACTTGGTGGTCAGCAGTTCATTCACCTTCATCAGGTCAGCCGCGGGGGTCCAAGTTGTTTGCGCGTCCTCGTCTATCGCTTTCTGAATCTGCACTTGCACTTGCGGCTCCAGCCATTTTGCTCCCAAATGATTTAAATCTTCCATGATGGAGGCCATGGTTTGAATCATGGGATCAAGCGATGGATATGGCCCCTTCTTTGCCATGATTTTCATGGTCTGTTCAATTGAGTGCGTGATGATGATCAGGTCCGCCAACCCCACGCGCGGATCAGAAACCCAGACCCGAGTAGTGGCGTAAATACCGGCGCCAGCGGCGATGTTGAGAATGTATTCACGAATTTGCGGATCCTTGATATCGCGCAACGCCAAATCGCAATCCAATGGAACGACAACTGAAATCTGTCTAGCGATTGGCACTAGGTCATCACGAAGTGTCCAAAACAGCTTTTGCTGATCCAAATATGTCTGCAATTTTGCGGTTTTTTCGTTGGGAGTCAGCTTGGACTGGCCACTTTGACAACCACAACAAAGCCATATCAGCGCGCCCGTAAGCGCGAGCAGAAATATATTTTTTCTAAGCATGATCGAATAATAAGACAAATTCCATACAAAAGAACACGGGCATGTTGTTCACATCCCCACAGAACTATTTGCGCTTGTGTCATTGCGCCTAGTATCAATTTTACTATTATTTTAATACGCACATTGAATTGCATATTCCACTTTTTGAACAGGAGCCTGTCATGTACGGAATGGTAAACAAATCGGTGCAAGAACTTGTCACGATCAATTTTGGCGTTGACAAGTGGGAAGCGATCAAGAAAAAAGCGGGCGTGACGGTAGAGACTTTCATCAGCAATGAGAGTTACCCCGACGCTATGACCTATGGACTGATTGGCGCGGCCACTGAAGTGCTGGGCATGAGCGCTGACGAAATTCTTTTCGCGTTTGGTGAGTTTTGGGTTCTAAACACGGCGCGCAAGGACTACGGTGATTTGCTCAGTTCCGCCGGCCGCAATATGCCGGAGTTCCTTGATTACCTTCCAACGTTCCACACTCGCGTGGCGCTCATTTTTCCGCATCTCAAGCCTCCGCGCTTTGAGACCTCCGATCGGCAAGACGATCGCATCACCATGCACTACTTCAGCCACCGTCCTGGCTTGTCGGTTTTTGTGCGAGGGCTCTTCAGTGGCGTTGCGAAACTGTACGACACGCCAGCGCAGATTACGCAGACCAAATTTAAAGACAAAGGCGCTGATCACGATGAATTCGTTGTGACTTGGGGCGCAGTGGATCAAAAATGACCGACTCCGCGCCCATGCTTGACCGCGGGCAGTTTTCAAAGCTGTTTCCATTTCATTTTATTTTGGACGTGGACATGCGGATCCTTGATATGGGATCGGTACTGGCGCGTATTTGCCCCAAGGTCGTTCCAGGCGACGACATCAATGATCATTTCTTGATGTTTCGTCTTGGATCCGAACCAGTGAAGTCGCTCAGTCGTGACTTCATTTTGCGGCAACAAAGCACGCTGTTTGTTTTCAAATCTACATCAACCGATTTAATGCTGCGTTGTCAGGTTCTGATCTTGCGCGACCCTGAACGCTACCTTTTTCTTGGCTCGCCATGGGTGCGCAATCCAACGGAATTAAAAGCCTTGCATTTGGTTTTGCACGACTTCGCGCTGCATGATTCCACGGTCGATCTTTTGCAACTGGTTCAACTCACAAGCACTTCACTGCATGACGCCAAGCAACTCTCTGAAAAACTTGAGCAGCGCGTGGCTGATCGCACCGCTGAACTTGTGCTAGCAAACTCCGAACTGTCGCGCGTGATGCGCTCCAAGGATGATTTCTTGTCGGCCATGAGCCATGAATTGCGCACGCCGCTCAACGCCATTCTTGGACTTTCCGAATCGCTGGCTGAGGGCGTGTACGGAGATATGAACGTCAAGCAAGTCAAATCCATCAACACCATCGCGGAAAGTGGCCACCATCTTTTGGCGCTCATCAACGACTTGTTGGACATCGCCAAAATTGGCGCTGGAAAAATGGAATTGGAGTTGACCAACACCCATGTGGAAGATGTATGTCAAGCAAGCTTGCGACTTGTACTTGAGCTGGCGCAAAAGAAAAATTTAAAACTCGCGCTGAGTATGGACAACAAATCCGTCATGCTTACGGCCGACGAGCGCCGCCTGAAACAAATTTTGGTGAACCTGCTTTCCAACGCCATAAAGTTCACGCCCGAAGGCGGCAGCGTGACCCTGGCGACAACATGCGATGTGGAAAGTGAATCCCTTATGTTCTCGGTTCGGGACACTGGTATTGGAATCGCCGCCGAAGATCTAAGCCGACTCTTTAGTCCATTCACACAATTGGATTCCAAACTCTCACGCCAATACGCAGGCACTGGACTTGGTCTCACTCTTGTGCTGAGGTTGGTGGAAATGCATGGCGGAAGCGTGACTGTGGAAAGTGAAATTGGCAAAGGCAGTTGCTTCACCATTCGAATTCCCTGCAAGGGCTTGGATACTTTGATCCCACACAACCCCAGCGGCACAACAACCCTATCTGAAATCACTGTCACCCAAGAACTTCCAAGCAACACTCCCCTTATCTTGGTCGCCGATGACAATGAGATCAACCTGATGACGGTCACTGATTATTTGCGTGCCAACAAATTGCGAGTGATTCAAGCGCGCGATGGTTTAGAGGCGGTCAAGATGGTGCGCGAGCACGCTCCTTCGTTGGTGCTCATGGATATTCAAATGCCCCTGATGGATGGTCTTGATGCCATTGCCCATTTACGTGCCGACGACAAGCACACCGCCATGCCTATCATCGCTTTAACTTCTCGTGCCATGGTGGGCGACCGCGAACGCTGCATGGCTGTTGGCGCCAACGACTATCTCAGCAAGCCTGTGAACATGAAACAACTTGTGAAGACCATTCACACCCACTTGCCTAAAAACGAAACGCGCTAAATAAAATACGCCATGACCACAACAGCAAATATTTTAATTGTGGATGACGACTCACGCGGTCGTGAAACATTGGAGGCGCTGCTGACTGGATTGGGTCACAACCTGCACTTTAGCGACAGTGGATTTGCCGCACTGAAGCAAGCCAGCGTGCTGCCGCCAGATCTTATTTTGCTCGATGTGAATATGCCGGGCATTGATGGATTTGAAGTGTGCCGCAGACTTCGCGCGGATCCAATTTTAACCGACGTGCCAGTGGTCATGACCACTGCGCTTGACGACAAGGCGTCGCGGATTGAAGGCATTGAGGCGGGCGCAGACGATTTTATTACCAAGCCGATCGATCGCCTGGAAATTCGCGCGCGCGTGAACACCATCATTCGATTGAATCGCTATCGAAAGTTAATGAAGCAACAAGCTGATTTGTTGCAGGCGCACCGTGAATTGCAAGAAGCCTATGAGGCCACATTGAAGGGCTGGGTGTACGGACTGGATTTGCGCGACTGCGAAACCGCGGATCATTCTCGGCGCGTGACGCTGCTCACTGTGGAACTTGCGCGCTTGATGGGAATGCCAGAAACCGAATTGATCAATGTTCGACGCAGTGCGCTCTTGCATGACATTGGAAAAATAGCTGTGCCGGACCATATCTTGCACAAGCCAGGACCACTGACAGAAGCTGAATGGGTGATCATGCGTAAGCATCCACAAACCGCCCACGACATGCTGGCTCCTATTGAATACTTACGTTCGGCGCTTGATATTCCATTTTGCCATCACGAACGCTGGGATGGCACTGGCTATCCCCGCAGACTCAAGGGCGAACAAATTCCATTGGTCGCGCGCATCTTTGCTGTGATCGATGTGTTTGACGCACTCTCATCCGACCGCCCCTACCGCAAGGCATGGCCCCACGAAAAAATCATCGAGTACATGCGCGAGCAATCAGGAAAGCACTTTGATCCCAAAGCGGTCGAACTGTTCTTGCAAATGATGGCGGGCGAATCCCAGCCATCAACCACCCAGGCGTAATTTTATTTTTCCTTGTTGGTGTTGGCCAGCGCGATCACTTTTGCCGCGTCGCCTGAACCTTGGAACACAGCCAAAAATGGCGCTGGATTCGCGGGCAAAGTAGCCCAACCCACTTTCTGTCCCATGGTGAGATTGCATGTCACCACAAGAAGATCGCCACACTTTGTGGCGCGCGCGTCTGCGATCACAGGCAACTCGGTGGTCGCCATCTTCGCGCCCTTGATCATGTCGTCGCGCACTTTCTGCCCCTTGAAATTCACAACTTGCATGCCTGTTGCCAACATGGCGTCGAACGTGGGTAAATCTTTTTTATGCTGCGCCATTAACAACTTGGTCAACATTGCGGCACCCTGAGTATTCAACGCCGCGTCGCCGGCAAACGTTGGCGCGGCTGGCGCGGGGCGCGGGGATGGCGAATTGAGAGAAGCCCACGCCGCCATTTTCCAAGCGCCATCAACAATCTGCCACACCCCCAAGCGAGGCATGGCGTCTGAAGAAAGTTTTTTGCCATCTATTTCTTGATCGGCTTTCACAAGACACGTTGCGATCAACGCGTCGCCCACACGCGTGGCAATCACATCGCTCACCTTGGGCGACTTGGTTCCCAAGTTGCTGATGTGGCTCATGCTTGTTGCGGGATCAAATACACCCTCGAAAGTGATCACTTGGAAAGTGGGTTGCATGGCGGCCATGACGCCCTTCATGTCCTTGTCCGTGATTTGCTGAAACCAACCGTTGATCAGTTTTGCGGCAAGCGCGTTCAATCCCGCTTCATCCGCGGGCCATGAAGCGGCGGGCGCGGCTGCTGCGGCGGAAACTGGCGCAGCGGGAGCACTTGCTTGCGCGAACAGTGGCGCGGACATCATGTTTGGAAGAAGCAAGGCCGCGGCGAAAAGCGATTTACAAATGCGAGTGGTATTCATGTGCAAGTTGTACCAAATCCAGTCGCGCGTCGAGTTTTAATCCGGCTGGGGATTAATCCATTAGAAATATTTTATGAATGCGGCGAAAAATAATATCCCAATCAATCGGCTCCCGAAAAAGAATCATGACGAAACAATTCACTGCGCTGCCGGTATCGATTCTGCGCGCGATAAAACAGTTTGAAGCTCGATGGGCTGAATCGCCATCTGCCCAACAAATGGACGCGCGTGAACCATGAGAACCGCGAAACAAAATGAAATGGCCAGCGTTACCAAAGCCAGTGCCAATTTACGTCCACGCGGGGCCTCGCCATGCAATGCGCCAATTGAAATTAATAACAGTACTGCCAGTGCAAAGACAACTCCCCAACGCGATGGAGACATGTACGTCATGCCGTCGCGGATGCGAACTTGGCGGAATTTTTCAGCGGCTTTCACGACTTCCATCATGTTTGGATCGCCGCTGTTTTTTGCAAGTTCACGCAACTTTGTAATTTCAACTGGACGAACCACCGTGAAAGGCTTGCCGCTTAATTTGGGCCATTCTGTCTCTATCAGATTGCGCGTGTACACAGCGACTGTTTTGCGGATCTCTTTCCCCCGAGCGGGATCGCTCAGACCGTCGCAGTCATCCAGCAATGCTGCCAACGCAGCGGCTTCATCATTCACAGCGGCATGAACACGGTCGCCTCGATCCCAAATCCAGACGGCGTTGAAAGAAATCAACAATCCAAACGCCAGCGCGATTTGCGATGTCACTTCGGCCTCAAACTTGACGAGTTTTTTTCCGTTGGGCCCGCATAAAATGGGCACAATCCAAATATTCACAATCACCGCAACGCACGACCAAAGCGTAATCGCAGCAATGACGATCACTGGTGTGGGAAACGACAGGAACTTGTCTACAACTGGATACATTTTCCGAGCATAGCAACGCTGCCTAATGACGAAAGTGGATCGATGCTTATGTGGCTATGCCAAAGTTTGGCCTCAATTCACTTCGTGCCAATCACCAATTGCTCCAACAACTCCACCCCAACTGGTTCATGGGCTTGAAGTGGCACAACTGCGTAGCGTTTGGCGTGTGTTTGCGAGACCAATGCAATTTGTTTCAACTCGTTGAGCGCGCGCTGTTGCAACAACGGCGACACGGGCCGCGCCAATGCCAAACTGTTATTCACAATCCAAGCCCATGGCTCAATACCGGCTCGGCGCAAATCCAATTGCAGATTGGCGGCCTCAAGAACCGGCGTAGTTTCCGCCAATGTCACCAACAGAACTTTGGTTTGCTGTGAATCCTGCAACTGCATCATGGGGGTTGTGAAATGAATTTTTGATTGAGTCATCTGCCGCGCAATTTCGCGGTGATACGCGCCCGTGGCATCAAGCAGCAAAAGTGTGTGACCCGTTGGCGCGGTGTCCATCACCACGAAGCATTTCCCCGCCTCACGAATAATGCGTGAAAATGCGCTAAATACCGCTATTTCTTCAGTACACGGCGAGCGCAAATCTTCCAGCAACATCATTCGACCTTGTTCATCCAAATCCTTTCCTTTGGTCTCCATCACATGCGATTGGTAGCGCGCAGTTTCAATAGCGGGATCAATGCGACTCACTTGCAGATTTACAAGAGCGCCGTGCAACGTCTCGGATAGATGCGCCGCGGGATCGGATGTTGTCAGATGAACTTTGTGGCCACGTCGAGCAAGCGCCACGGCGATCGCCGCCGCCAAAGTTGTTTTGCCAACGCCTCCCTTGCCCATGAGCATCACCAAACCGTGGCCGTCCACTTCAATTCCATCGACCAACGTGGATAGTTGGGGAGCGTTGAACTGAGCAAGCACAACCGGCGCGCACGGTGGATCGCATGCGCCCGGCTTGAATAATTCTCGCAATGAGGCAAGTCCAACCAAGTTGAATGCCTTCAACGGCACATGGTCGATAGGTAATTGTCGCAGGATTACCGGCATGTTCGCCAACGCTTGCTGCTCACGAAGCACAACAGCGGCCGCCAGCGGATCGTTCAATGCCTCGCTCTGCGGCAAAATTCCATTGATCACTAAATATTGATTCGCAAAGTGAATCGCGGCCAATTCCTCATGCGTTCGCGACACTTCGCGCAATGCCGAACTTTGCGCGCGCGCCACCAACACCAAGCGCGTCAGAGTTGGACTTGCAAGCGCGTCCACCGCGGCCTTGTATTGATCACGCTGCTTTTGCAAGCCAGACAAAGGCCCCAAGCATGACGCATCGCCCCCGCCCTCTTTCAGAAACCCGCTCCATGCGCCAGGCAATTTCAACAAACGAATGGTGTGGCCAGTTGGCGCGGTGTCAAAAAGAATGTGGTCATATTGCTTGGTTAACTCGGTGTCCGTCAGCAGAGATGTAAACTCATCAAAGGCCGCGATCTCGGTGGTGCATGCGCCAGAGAGTTGCTCCTCGATTCCTTTCACAACCGCTTCGGGCAACACCGCGCGCACCGGACCAACAATGCGCTCTCGATAGGCTTGCGCGGCTGCGGGTGGATCAATTTCCAGAGCCGAGAGATTTTCAACGCTAGGAATCGCTGTGATGTGATTGCCAATGGCTACGCCAAACACCTGTCCAACATTGGAGGCCGGGTCCGTGCTAACCAACAACACGCGCGAACCTTGGTCCGCCAATCTCACCGCCGTGGCGCATGCGAGAGAAGTTTTTCCCACGCCGCCCTTGCCGGTGAAAAACATGAATTGCGGAGGAGAATCAAGAAAAAGCACGCTTGTCTCCTTCAAAAATATTCTTGACTTGAGCGCATCAAGAGCAGCAACCTTTGCCACCGCAACAATCGCCACCTTTGGGTTTGTCTTGCGCAACTTGCAAGTTGGTCCAACGCTTCAATTCTTCACGACTTGGATAACGCCCCGCAAGAGCGATCTCTCCGTTGAGCAACACCAAGGGCAAACCATCTGGTCCCGCGCGTTGAAGAAAACTTTTTACGACGGAATTTTCCGCGAACGCCATTGGTTGCTGCGCCAAATTAAATCGCTCAAGATTCACGCCTTGTTGTTTCACCCACTGCACATCCGCGGCAAAATGCACAAGTTGCTGATTGATGTCCACCCCACACACGCCAGTACCGCAACACATGGCGGGATCAAATACTTGAATTGTTGTCATACAAATCCTTTCTGTACTGTGAGCATCATAAGTGAATTAAGTATTTGAATTAAAGAATTTAAAGATTGATTTATTGAAACTATTGGAATGCAATCACCTTCAACACATGCAGGTTAGAATCACGTGGCGGGTGATCGATATAGGACATGGCGCGCACAAGGAGTTTTAAATGTTTTTACGAATGGTGTATGACGACAAATTGGCCGAGGCCGCATATGTAATCGGTTGTCAACGCACGGGCGAGGCAATTGTGATTGATCCGGAACGCGATGTGGATCGCTATGAAATGGTCGCGGCGGCCAACGGCTTGCGTATTGTTGCCGTGGCCGAAACTCACATCCATGCGGACTTTATTTCGGGCGCGCGCGAGCTGGCTGAGAAAGGCGTGAAAGTTTTTGTCAGTGACGAAGGCGACTCCGATTGGAAATACCAGTGGCTGAACAAGAAAATTGGCGGCGGAAGTTACAACCATCAGTTGCTTCAAGACGGCGACATATTCATGATTGGAAAAATTCAACTCAAGGCCATCCACACGCCAGGGCACACGCCTGAGCATCTCAGTTTCATGGTCACCGACATTGGCGGCGGCGCCGACAAACCAATGGGCGTGGCCACTGGTGATTTTATTTTTGTGGGCGATGTGGGCAGACCTGATCTGTTGGAATCGGCCGCTGGACTTGTGGGGATCGCGGACGAGTCGGCCCATCGTTTGCACAAGACCGTTGAAAATTTTATGAAATGGCCTGATTACCTGCAGGTTTGGCCAGGCCACGGCGCGGGAAGTTCGTGTGGAAAATCTCTCGGCGCCGTGCCGCAAACCACGGTTGGTTATGAAAAAATGTTCAATCCTTCCATCTTGGCCGCCAAAAGCGAAACGCAATTTGTGGAATTTATTCTTGCCGGTCAACCAGAACCTCCGTTGTATTTCGCCAACATGAAACGCGACAACAAGATGGGGCCAAAAGTTTTAGGCGGCGTCCCAAAGTTGCGACACATCACTGCGGCAGAAATGAAATCCATCGATGGCCACACATGCGCCGTCATGGACACGCGGCCATGGGCTGATTTCAAAGCGGGACATATCGCCGGCGCACTTTCATTGCGTCTTTCCAATTCATTCAACACGGACGCGGGCTCAGTTATTGATGAACATGAAAAAATTTATCTCATTGTTCAAGCATCGCGCTTAGACGAAGCCGTGCGCGATCTCATTCGAGTTGGCCTGGACAACTTTGCGGGCTGGTTTGAGGCAAGTGACATGAAGCAATACGAAGCCGAGGGTGGGAAGCTTGTTTCCACAGACGAGGTTTCGGTCGCGCAGGCGCAAACATTGCTTGTGAGTGAGCACCCATTCGTGCTTGATGCGCGGCGCAAAACCGAATTCACGGCTGGCCATCTTCCTGGAGCAGTCAACATTGCGCACACCCGATTGCTGGCGCGTATTCAGGAAGTTCCAAAGAATCGTTCCGTGCTTGTGAACTGCTTAGGCGGCGGCCGCTCATCGCTTGCATGCTCACTACTACAGAAGCACGGCTATCAAGTTGCAAATCTTGCTGGTGGATTCAACGCTTGGCAACAGGCTAAAGCATGAGTTGATCAGTGCATTGCGATATGCGCTTCGCGAAACCATCAATTGAATTTAGGAAATCCATATGAACTCAACCAACAACATTTCGGCGCAAGCAACCTCCGAATTCCATGACACATCCAAATCTATAAACAGCGCCGTAGCCAATTCGCATCCGCGCGAAGTTCAAAAATGGCTCGGCTCTGGCGACGCTATTTTGGTTGATGTCCGCGAGGCCGACGAGCATGCGCGCGAGCGAATTCAAGGCGCGCAACTCGCACCACTTTCAACTTTTAATCCAAACCAAGTGCGGGCCATGGTGAAACCGGGCCAACGTTTGGTGATGCATTGCAAAAGTGGCCGCCGCGCTTCGGACGCCGCGCGCATGATGGCGGAGTTCGCAAGCGCGGGTTTGGCAATTAGCTCAATGACTGGCGGCATTGAAGGGTGGAAGGCTGAAAAATTTCCTGTTGTGCTCAATAAAACAGTTTCAAAAATAAGCGTGATGCGCCAGGTTCAAATTGTGATTGGTCTTGGAGTGCTTGTGGGCGCCGCGCTCGCGTGGTTTGTTCACCCGGCTTTCATTGCAATTCCGGCATTTTTCGGTGCGGGACTCACATTCGCCGGCGTCTCTGGAACTTGCGCTCTGGCGTCAATCATTGGAAAAATGCCTTGGAATAAATTCACTTCCGGCGCAGATTCTTGTGGAATCTAAAAACAATCCTAATCATTGAATCGGATGACATTCGCTCAAGAATTTACGCGCGCTTCTTGCGTTAAAGTGAATTTGTGAACAACAACACTCTCCACATTCGCAACATGACGCGCCCCGAGCTGGATGTCGCTGTGGATTGGGCAGCCCATGAAGGCTGGAATCCGGGCCTGCATGACGCGGATATTTTTTGGGCAACCGATCCAGACGGATTTATCGCGGCGGAGCTGAACGGCGAAATGATCGGTAGCGGATCCATTGTGAATTACGGCGGAGTTTTCGGCTTTATGGGCTTCTTTATTATTCATCCGAAATTTCGAGGACGTCATTTTGGTCGGCAATTATGGATCGCACGCAGGGATCGTTTGATCAAGCGGCTACAAGCGCCAGCGCGCATTGAAATGGATGGCGTATTCAATATGCAAAGCTTTTACGCCAAAGGCGGCTTTCAATTTTTGAACCGGGATCTGCGATTTCAAGGAACTGCGCAGGCGCAGACCAGCACGCCCACTTCTATTTCCACGCGTTGCGATGTTGTCGATCTCTCCACCATTGCCTTTGATGAAATCAATCAATACGACCAAACAATTTTTATGGCCCCGCGCTCCGAATTTTTGCGGCGATGGATTTCGCAACCTGCGTGCCATGCGCTTGGTGCCACGCACAATGGAAAGCTTGTTGGCTATGCCATCGCAAGACCATCTAGGATTGGCTACAGAATTGGTCCGCTGTTCGCAAACGATCCCACCATCGCACGCATGCTTTTTCAATCACTGTTGACACGCTTACCACATCAGCAAGTGCAAATTGACGTGCCCGAGTGCAACACTGCTGGCGTGGAAATGGTGAAAAGTAGCGGTTTCCAAGAGGTTTTTGGCTGCGCCCGCATGGCCTTTGGTCCCCCTCTGCCACGACCATTACAAAACATATTTGGCGTGACCACATTTGAATTGGGCTAAGCACAAATTCAATTTGACGGACTTGCTGAATCGTATTGATGCCCACTCTTGGTGTACACAACAAATGTCGCGCGCGATTTGTCTTTGTGAATATCAAACTCACACGAATCGCTTGCAACCAACGAGACCGTTGCAACAGTATCGCTTGGTCGAAGCGCCCTGAACTCCGCCACCGTGGCGCCGCTTCGATCAATATGAAAGCAACCCGCCATGTGCACCACGTGGAATTTTTCGCGCGCGTTCGCCGCAGATCGCGCCATGGTTGCGTCCCAGATCAATTGCGAAGCAAGAAACCTGTCAAGATCCTCATCGGAAACCACAGGCGTTGGCTGTCCGTCCTCTTGGCGCATTTCAACTATCACAGCGCGCAAATCTTCGCGGTATTCAAGGTGCTGCACCGATGGCGTGTCAAACAACGCTCGCTCCTCGCTGTTCACCGGCGGCAACGAATTCATTCCCTCCTTGGAAACCATGCGCACATATTTGCGCGGCGCGTTCGCCGCTATCACCACGCCTCCATTTAATTTGGCCGCATCCAACACAGGCTGATACCACTCCACCCAGGAATTTTTACCCGCCCAACTTTCACTTTTCGTTTGTTCGGCGAATTGACGCGAATCAATTTCCCCAGCGAGCCATTGATCCGTCAGTTTTTGTTCATCGCGCTCCAGCATTTCAATACTCAGCGCGCCTCCATGCCAAGCGGTAATCAACTCGCCAACAAGTTGCGCCTCCAACGCATGGCCATACGCGTCGTCATGGGTCTCGCCAATAAACACAGCGTCGCAATGCATAAGCGCGTCAACCATGGCGCCCCAAGTCGTGGGCGTGCCGTCGCTCAGAAAGACGCACGCATTGTCCTGCCGTACCACCACGCGCACAGCCGGTTTTTCCACAGCGGTGGGGGAAACGCACGCGGACAACGCCAGCGAACATGCCAAAAATAGAGTGAATCCCATAGAATTTCGAATCATTTTCATCAGCGATAATTTCATTTTCATAGATAGGACTATCACGAATCATGCTCAAGAAATACAGAGCAGTTTGTATAGTATTCACACAGGAGATCACGTGTACGGAAAACAAACAGAATGTGCCATAGGGTGTGCCAGTCGATTGGCTGAAGTTTTTGATGGCGGCAAGACTCGTCTGAACGCGGCGGAAATTGCAGAAGCGCGTGGTTTGCAAGCGCCTTCGGTTGCCAAAATTCTTTCCGTGCTTTCCAAAGCAGGCATTGTTGATGGATCACGCGGGCCTGGTGGCGGATACGCCCTTTCGCGCCCACCGAAGCAAATTGTGCTTCGAGATATTTTTGAATTATTTGAGCGAAGCGATCCAAGCAACAACTGTCCTTTTGGTGGCGGCGTCTGCGGCGCTGGCGCTCCCTGCGCCATGCATCAAGAGTTGGTCGATGTGCAAAAGCACTTGGACAATTTCTTAGACAAAACAACACTTGAGCCATTCCGCGTGGCGTATCAAGAACTTGGTCATAGACCCGTTCCATCGGGGACACGTCCAATAGTCTCAAAGCGCGAAAGCTTCAGAGCCCGTAAACGCGCCCGCTCTTAAATTCCGACACGCTTTGTAACAAGTGAGGTTGTATTTAAACAACTTCCCTCCTAGCGTATGCGCGTGAAATACAACACCTGTTGGATCGGCAATAAAGCTGGAAATTGGCTTCATTATTGCTCTTTCAGTTTGCGCATGCCGTTAGTAGCCGTGTTATTGATTGCGGCGCAAGTGACTGGCGCATTCAACAGCAGCGCCAGTCATGCGGCAAGCCTCGCGCATAGTGCGCAAGAAAATCAATCTCCGCGCATCGCCCAATCACTCAAGGCGAAGAACAGCGCCGCAAAAGCATTATTGGTTGTGCACTACGCCCGCGCTGACAAAAAATTTGATCGCTGGAACGCGTGGTGCTGGCCGGAGGGTGGCGAAGGCGCGGCATTTCCATTCACAGGCAAAGACCCATTTGGTCACTACGCGGTGATTCCGTTCAAAGAAAAACCAAAGAGCGCGGGATTTATTATTCGGCTTGGCGATTGGGAACAAAAAGATATTGATCACGATCGCACCATCACATTCGACTCGGGTGATACTCAAGAAATCTGGTTGGTGGCTGGTGATGATCGCATTTATACAAATCCAAACGACATCGATCTGGCAATTCGGGTACTTGGCGCATTTCTAGACTCGGACAATCAGATCACAGTGGCTACCAGCGCTCCACTCACCAAAGAGCAAATTCAAAAGTCCCAAATCACGCAACGTGGAAACATTGAAATCAAGCGGAAAATCAAGGGATTTTTCCAAATTCAAAAATCACTTTCCTCGCGTGCCATGTACACAATTCAACTCGCCAAATCGGTCACCGACGCCGATATCGCTTCGCTGCAGCTAGAAATTCCTGGAGCCAAGACCACCACCATCTACGCGCGCAATATTCTTGATCAAGAGCGCTTTACTCCGCTTCAAGCCACCTTGGGAGCCCTCTGCACAAAAGAAAAAACTATGTTTCAAACATGGTCACCAGTGAGCAGCGGCGTGCAACTTCTTTTCTATGAAAGCATTGATGCAAAAAAATCTTCAAGATCGTTGCCGTTGCAGCGGGGCGAAAAAGGTTTGTGGAGTATTGAAGTGCCTGGAGATCTACAAGGCAAGTTGTATCGATATCAATTTGATAGTTATGGTGAGCGTCGCGAAGTTCCGGACATCCACACATTTGCCGCCACAGCCGATGGCGCATTTTCTGTTGTGGCGGATGTGAATCGACTGAATCCCAAAGATTGGGATACCACCACGGCGCCCACACTCAAACACCCAACAGATGAAATTATTTATGAAGTGCATGTGCGCGATTTTTCCGCAACCGATGCAAGTTGCCCGCCTGAAATGCGCGGGACCTATTTAGGCTTAACGCATGCAAATCCAGACAAAAATAGCGCAATGAGGAGTGGTCTTTCGCATTTGCAAGACCTTGGCGTGACCGCGGTGCATCTACTTCCCATAGAAGATTTCACGGCCGGCGCCAAGGAATACAACTGGGGCTATTGGACGGCGTTCTTCAATGTTGCGGAATCCAACTACGCAAGCAACGCCAATGATGCCCTGCAACCCATACGCGATGTCAAGCGCATGGTTCAAGAATTGCACGCCAATAAGATTCGAGTCATCCTTGATGTGGTCTACAACCATACTTCAAGCACGGGCGTGTCTTCACCATTTGATCAAACAGTCCCCTACTACTTTCACCGCGTCAGCGATGATGGTCGATTGATGAATGACACTGGAGTTGGCAATGCGATCGCTGACGAGCGTCCAATGGTGCGAAAGTTCATTGTGGACAGCCTGGCATATTGGGTAGACAATTTTAAAGTGGATGGATTTCGTTTTGATTTGCTCGGAACGAACTATCCACAAACAGTGCGCGCAATTTGCAATCGAATGGCCGCTATGAAGCCCGACATAACTCTGTATGGAGAACCTTGGACGGGTGGTGGCGAAACGCACTTTGGTAAAGGCGCGCAAAAAGGAATGCGTATGGCGGTGTTCAATGACAATATCCGCAACGCAATTCGCGGCGATTTGGATGGCAATTCAACTGGTTTTGCGACCGGTCCTGGCGGAGACGTCGCCGCCATTCAGCGTGGGGTTGTTGGCGCCATTGATGACTTCGCCAGCGAACCCACTGAAACCGTGAACTATGTTTCTGCCCACGACAATCTCACATTGTGGGACAAGTTGCTCAAAGTTGCGGCAAAAGAAAGTGACGCCACGCGGCGCGCAATGCAAAAACTTGCATTGGGCATTGTGTTGACGAGCCAAGGCATTGCATTCATTGATGAAGGCAGTGATTTTTGCCGCACCAAGAACGGCAACAATAATTCCTACAACGCAGGTGATGAAGTGAACGCCTTGGACTGGAAACGCAAACTCGAATATCGCGATGTATTTGAATATGTCCGTGGATTAATCTCTCTTCGAAAATCCCATGCGGCATTTCGTATGAGCGACGATGAGATGGTTCGAAAATCGATCACGTTTTTCGCTAATCCAAACACAGTGTCATTTACAATCAATGGCAGTTCCTCGGGCGATCCTTGGAGCTCTATTTTTGTCGCCTACAACGGAGAACCCAAATCTCAATCCGTGAATCTTCCTGCAGGAACATGGGCGATCGTTGTTGATTCAAAAAATGCTGGCGTTGAAACATTACGCACCGCTAGCGGAAGCTTAGAAATGCCTCCATATTCCATGATTGTCGCGCACACGCAATAAATTTTATTCTTATGTGAATATCAACGCGTAGGACATTGCGCATGCAAATTAAATTTCTACGAAAACTGCTTCCTCCCCAACAATCATTTCATTGAAACGCAGTATTCCATGTCAAAATTAAAGCAACGTTGCTGGTGGTGCGGAGTTGATCCGATCTATGTCGCATATCACGACAAGGAATGGGGCGTGCCTGAACTGAATGACCGCGCGCTGTTTGAAAAACTTGTGCTTGATGGTTTTCAAGCCGGACTTTCGTGGATTACCATCTTGAAAAAGCGGGAGGCGTTTCGCAAGACGTTTCACAACTTTGATCCACATCGCATGGCCAAATTTCACGCGCGCGATGTGAAGCGCTTGCTTAGCAACGCTGGAATAATTCGCAGTAAAAGTAAAATTCAAAGCGCAATTGGCAACGCACAAGTGTGGTTGAAGATTATGGAGGGTGGCAAAGGCTCATTCCGCGATTTTCTGTGGCAGCACACCAATCATCGCACTCAACAGAATCGCTTCAAACAGAAGCGTGATATTCCAACAGAGTCAGAGGCGAGCCGCGCCATGGCCAAGGCCCTAAAAAAAGTGGGCTTTAAATTCTGCGGTCCGACCATTTGCTATGCGTTCATGCAAGCCGTAGGCATGACAAATGACCATCTTGTGAGTTGCCCGCGACATAAGGCGGTGAAAAAGTTAAGCGTGCGATTTACTTCTGGCGCGGCACAAACTCGATAATGTTTTTTATCAACTCCGCGTTGATCGGCAACGCTGGATCGGAATATGACGCGGTCTGCTTTAGTGTTTCGTCCGAAACAGTTTTAAGCACATGGTTCATACCCCCAATGATGACTAACTTCGCGGCAGGTGCGGCTTTTTTAAGGGCCTCTGCCTCTTCAACTGCAACTTGAATATCCGTGGTGCCTTGGCAAATCAAAAATGGCTCCTTGATCGACGCCACGATTTCTGCGGGATTATATTTGAACCAAGAAATTAAATACGGTTGCACAGAAGCGCGATACAACGATTTCAGCGCCGGCGGAACATCTTCCGTGGTTCGACCAGCTTCTAGCTCACGCAAAATCTTTTCGTTCGCTTGAAAGAGTTGCGCAGGCAACTTGCCATTGAGTTGTTCACGAAGAACCAAGCCCGCGGAACGTCCCACTCCCGCTACGGAAATAAAAGCGTTGGGATGGGTGCGGGCTGCCGCGATGGCGCCAATCAACGCCCCTTCACTGTGGCCAATGATGGTGACAGTTGAAAAACGTTTGTCATAGCGAAGTTGTTCCACCCATGCTGCGGCATCATCCACATAGTTTTCAAATCGAAGATCCGCTTCTTTGGGACCTGCGGCGGCGCTGGCGGCAATGCCCCGTTTGTCAAAGCGTAGCGAGGCGATATTCGCAGCCGCCAAAGACTGAGCAAGCATTTTCAGGGAATTATTCTTGCCCGCAAGCATGGCGCTGTTGCCATCGCGATCAGTTGGGCCAGATCCAGCAATAATAAGAGCAACCGGAAAGGGCCCGCCACCTGTTGGCAGATCAAGTGTTCCATGTATTACACCCGTGGTCGTAGTCAGAGTAGCCGGCTCTTCCACAAATCCAGATGGAATAGGAACTTGAAATACCAAAAGCAAATGAATCAGGAGCCTTAAAGGAAGCATTACTGTGCAATCCTAGTCAATCTGGAATCAATTTACTTCACGGTATAACCGATCAAGAATGATAAATACCCAACAATAATCTTCAATTATCATATTTATAAAAAATAATCGCAGAATAGTTGACATATTAATTTCACCTGTATATAATCGACGCCTATGAAAAAATCCTACAAACAACTTATGAATGACATCGCGCAAATGACCGCCACCGCCAACAAGATTCGCAAGGAAGAAATTGCCCATGTGAAAAAGGCTATTCAAAGCAAAATGGCTGAGTATCAGCTGAGCCTGCATGATCTAGGCGCGGCTGGTGTTGCGGCGTATACCAGTGCACGTAAGTCCATGAGTGAAAGTAAGGCGGCAGCTGTTAAATCAAAAGTTACAAAGGCTCCAGCCAAGAGCGTGGGCAACGACAAGCGCAGCGTTGTAAAGCCAAAATACAAGCACGCCAAGAGCGGCGCGACCTGGTCGGGCCGTGGCAAGACTCCCCGTTGGATGGCCGACGAGATCAAAGCCGGCAAGAAGCGCGATTCGTTTTTGATTAAGTAAGCAATTTCAGAATACAAATAAAAACGAGCCGCCTTAGAGGTGGCTCGTTTTTTTATTTGGCAATACTGCCGGTCATTTTAAAATATTTCTGCAACACCAATAGAGAAACTATTTCCTCATCACGCTGATTTTTAAATTGGGCCACCCACGCATGCGCATTTTGAATGATTGCCAACGCTTCTTCTTCATGAGCCAAGTAATAATCCATCTTTTCAATCAAATCTGAGTAGTCATTCTTAAGCATGACATAATGGTGATCCGCTTTCAGAAGCCCTTCCATAAACCAAGTCTCTTTGGTTGGGCGCGTCATAAAACATAGGGAGTTTGAGGACATGATCCATTTCAGATTTGTAGCCACATCACCACCTTCAATCGAAACAACAAACTTATTTTTCAATTGATCCGCGACACTCAACCACGGCTTCCGATGATGAATCCCATCTGAATTTTTGTCAGTACGGCCAATATCACACCTTGGATGACCGAACCAACGATTTAAAAATGCGACTCGCCAAGGCTGATACCCAGGACCTCGCCACATAACTTGATCTTTTTTGGACTGGTAAGAAGTTCGGTCATTCACAAAATCGAAGTGCCGAACTTTATCCAGATTGAAAACAACTAAATTACGAACATCACCTTCAATCGCCCTGGCCTTGGTGAATATTGGGAATTCGGACAAATGCGAATCGTCATTAAATCGATATTGGACAGGATAATTTCTCGGCCAATAACGCATGTACTGAAGGAAATCAAATCGATAGTTTCTCGAATGGTCTGAGAGCATGTTGAAACGAAACGGCTTGGCTGCCGGACCGAACTGGCAAGATGGATCCAATTTGCAGTAATAATTTGCGCGCAGTTTCAGCCGCTGAGCGGCTTCGCCCTGGCAATGACGGAGCAGCCATACTCTGCGAATTCGATAGACAAAATCCGGAATACATAACCGCAATAGATTTACCGCAAAGTAAATAAATCTCGAATTTTTTCTATAATTTCCTAGAATATAAAGCATAGATATAAAGTGCTAGAACAACGTGCGGCAACCACGAAATATTAAATTTGAAAAATTATTTCTGGCTGAACCCAAATGACTCTAACATAAATTTCTCAGCATATCAACCTTTTTTCAAAATCTTGGCGCGAACCGCTGCGGCGTTCTTTTCAGCTTGGGCACGATCGCCTTGCTTGTGCCACAAATGTAAAATTTCGGTCGCGAAAGCGCCAGACTTGCGAATTACTTTCTGATGGGCTTGTAATCGAAATACAAAATCGGCATCTTCATGACCCCAGCCAACAAGCTCCTCATCAAATCCGCCAATTGCCTGAGCATCAATCTTCCAACAGGCCATATTGCAACCCTTAATCCGTCGCCACACAAATTTTTTGTAAACGCGCCAATGATTGTCAGGCACTTTGATGAATACTGGCAGACATTTGTTGATTCCGCGCCGAAACCTCCACTGCAGGACACGCCAACTCGACCAACCTTCCCATTTCTTTGCTGCAATTAAATCTTTTGTCAATTCTTCATGACACAAAATGCGGCTTCCGGTGACCAGATGTTTTGGCGCAGCCAAGTGACGGTGTTGCGCTATAAAATCGGGCTGAGCAATGCAATCGCCATCTAAAAATACAAGGTAATTCCCCTGCGCTTGCACAATACCTTGATTCAAAATTTTGCTTTTACGAAACCCAATGTCTTCCTGCCATATATGCCGGATTGGAACCGGAAAATCATTTTGATATTCCGTGATCACGCGACGAGTCTCGTCAGTGGAGCCGTCATCCACAATAACAATCTCAAAATCCAAATCAGTCTGCGTTTTTAAAGATTGCAAACTCAACGCAAGCGCCTGCGGCCAGTTGTAGGTTGCCAAAAGAACGGTGATCAATACTTCATCCAATTCTTATCGTTCGGCGACTTCGTCATCGCGTCAAATTGTATATCATCAATAAGTCGTCATATAGAGGAAATATCCATGAAAGCCGTCATACTCGCAGGTGGTCTTGGAACGCGAATTTCCGAGGAAACCCATCTCAAACCAAAGCCCATGATTGAAATTGGAGGGCGACCCATTCTGTGGCACATCATGAAGATGTATTCCGCGCACGGAGTGAACGACTTTGTGATTTGCTGCGGCTACCGCGGCTACATCATCAAGGAATATTTCGCCAACTATTTTCTTCATATGTCGGATGTGACATTTGATATGGCTCACAACAAAATGGAAGTGCACCAACAGAAGTCGGAGCCGTGGCGCGTGACTCTTGTTGATACTGGCGAAGACACGCTTACGGGCGGCCGCCTGAAACGAGTGGCCGGATATGTCAAAAACGATGAGGCATTCTTCTTTACATATGGCGACGGCGTGGCGAATGTGGACATCACCAAAGAGCTCGCATTTCACAAGTCGCACGGAAAATTAGCGACAGTCCTGGCGGTTCAACCTCCTGGTCGCTACGGCGCGCTGCAATTAAAGGGCACAACTGTCGAAGGATTCACCGAGAAACCACGCGGAGATGGTGGCCTTATCAACGGCGGATTTTTTGTGCTGTCTCCAAAATGTATTGAGTTGATCAAGGACGATCAAACAAGTTGGGAAGGCTACCCACTCACCAAACTGGCAACCGATGGTCAATTACAATCTTTCGAGCACACTGGTTTCTGGCAACCCATGGATACCCTGCGCGACAAAACGCAACTTGAAGAACTGTGGGCTTCAGGCAAAGCTCCGTGGAAAACCTGGCAGTGAATTTGAATTTCTGGAAAAACAAACGCGTCCTTGTCACTGGTCACACTGGATTTAAAGGCGGATGGCTTTCGCTTTGGCTTGCGGAACTTGGCGCTGACGTTCACGGATATGCGCTTGCGCCAAATACACATCCAAATTTCTTTGATGCCTGCAACCTGCGCACACGCTTGGCGAGCAGCACGATTGCCGACATCCGCGACGCTGAGAGCTTGACTCGCGCAATGCAAGCCGCAAGTCCAGAGATTGTGCTGCACTTGGCGGCGCAACCATTAGTGCGCCACTCATATGCCCAGCCTGTTGAAACATACGCCGTGAATGTGATGGGCACCGTGAATCTACTTGAAGCTGTGCGAAACACCCCAAGCGTGCGCGCGTTCGTGAATGTGACCACCGACAAGTGCTACGAAAATCATGAGCGCGCAGAGCCATATACAGAAACCGAAGCGATGGGTGGCCACGATCCATATTCAAGTAGCAAAGGCTGCTCGGAATTGGTGACATCCGCATATCGCCGTTCATTTCTAGCGCCCAAAGGAGTTCAAGTTGCAACAGCGCGTGCGGGCAATGTGATTGGCGGCGGAGATTGGGCCGCAGATCGATTGATTCCGGATTTTTTGCGCTCTCTTGATCAACAACAAACGTTGGTGATTCGATCACCACATGCAACTCGCCCGTGGCAACACGTGCTTGAACCAGTTTCTGGATACATGATGCTTGCCGAAAAACTTTTCACGCACGGTGAAAAATTTGCGCAGGCATGGAACTTTGGTCCGCGCCTTGAAGACAGCAAATCTGTCCAGTGGATTGTGGAGCACCTTTGCGCGGCAATTCCTGGTGCGTCTTGGCGCAGCGAAACCGAGCAGCAACTGCACGAAGCTCATACGCTCACTCTTGATAGCACTCAAGCGCGTGAACAACTTGGCTGGCAACCCAAATGGAATATTTCAAATGCACTTCACCACACGCTTGATTGGCATAACGCATGGAAACAGGACAAGAATTTGCAATCCGTCAGCGTGACGCAGATCAAAAAATATTCCAAAGCAATGCAAATGGCGGCAAGCGCATCATGATGAATCGCTTTGACATTCTGTCAACACCACTCGAAGGATTAAAAGTGCTGCGACGAAAGCCTGTGGGTGATTCGCGTGGATTTCTAGAGCGCATGTTCTGCGCACAGGAGTTTGCGCAAATCCTTGGCGGAAAAACGATCGCCCAAATCAATCGCACGCTCACTGGAAAGTGCGGCTCTGTCCGCGGCATGCACTTTCAAAATTCGCCGCATGCTGAAATAAAGTTCGTCACCTGTCTTCGCGGCGAAGTGTTTGATGTTGCCGTTGATGTGCGCAAGAACTCCCCAACATTTCTGCACTGGCATGGCGAGTTGCTCACGCAAGACAATCAAGCCACGTTCCTCATTCCCGAAGGCTTCGCCCATGGATTTCAAACACTTTCTGACAATTGCGAGATGTTGTACTTCCATACCGCGGCCCACCACGCGGATTCTGAAGGCGCGCTCAATGCGCAAGACCCGCGCCTGGCCATCAAGTGGCCCATGGCAATCACTGAGCAATCCGAGCGTGACAAGTCGCATGCGTTGATCACGACAGACTTCAAGGGAGGCGCCCCGTGAAGTGCCGTCATTGCAAGGCAACTTTAACTCTGCCATTGATCGACCTTGGGTTTGCGCCGCCGTCGAACGCGTATCTCAGCAAGCAGCAACTTCAGCAACCTGAAAAAAAATATCCACTACGAGTTCTTGTCTGCCAAACATGTTGGTTGGCGCAGACCGAGGACTTTGCGCAGGCGCATGAATTGTTCGATGCCGACTACGCGTACTTCAGCAGTTTCTCCAGCACATGGCTGGAGCATGCCAAGCGCTATGCCAACGAAATGTCGGCGCGCTTTCACTTAAGCTCATCAAGCCACGTTGTGGAAATTGCCGCGAACGACGGCTATTTACTTCAGTATTTCAAAGCGGCCAACATTCCGTGCACCGGCGTGGAACCCACTGCCAGCACGGCGTCAGCGGCGCGCGCCAAAGGTATTCACATTGTGCAAGAATTTTTCGGTGTAGCTCTTGCAAACACGTTGGTCTTGCAAGGCAAGCAAGCCAACCTCACAGCCGCGAACAACGTGCTAGCGCATGTGCCTGACATCAATGACTTTGTCGCAGGCTTCACAGTGTTGTTGAAGCCAAACGGCGTGGCCACTTTCGAATTTCCGCATCTGATGCAACTGATGGCGCTAAACCAGTTCGACACTATTTATCACGAACACTTTTCATACTTGTCCTTGACCGCTGTGCAGCGCATCTTTGCCGCGAACGGATTGACAGTGTTTGATGTGGAAGAACATCCAACGCATGGAGGCAGCCTTCGTGTGTTCGCGCAACGCACCGACACTTGCAAGCAACCTATCAACGATCGTGTGGCAAAAATGCTGCGCACAGAAGACGCCATGGGTATTCAAACTGAAAAATATTATTTGGCATTCCAAGCACGCGCCGAAAAAGTGAAAGACGACTTTATAAATTTCCTTGCGGAAGCAAAGCGCCAAGGAAAAACCGTGGCCGCTTATGGCGCGGCCGCAAAAGGCAACACACTGATGAACTTCGCGGAACTTGGCTCGGATCTGATCCAATATGTAGTGGACAAAAATCCAGCCAAACAAGGCAAATTCATGCCAGGCAGCCGCATTCCAATCGTATCGCCTGAAGCGCTTCGGTCACCACGCCCCGACTATCTGGTTATTCTTCCTTGGAACATCGCTGAGGAAGTGACGCAGCAAAATGCCGCGCTTGCCAAGCTTGGAACACAATTCGTGACGGCAGTACCGAAGTTGGAGATTGCGTGAGCGGCACCGTTCTTCTGACAGGCGCAACCGGATTTGTTGGCCGTCAAGTGTTGCGAAAATTATGCGAACGCGGAGTTCAAACTCGCGTGATCGTGCGCCAAGGGAAAGAGTCGCTTGTTTCCCAATCCAAAAATATTGAACAGATCATCACCACCAATGACCTGTTCGCTGAAAATTTTGATTGGTGGAAGCAAGCATGCCAAGGCATAGACACTGTGATCCATTGCGCTTGGTTTGCGGAGAGCGGCCAATATCTACAATCCGAAAAGAATTTGGATTGCCTAGCTGGAACGCTTCAACTAGCCAAGGGGGCGGCGCAAACTGGTGTGCGCCGAGTTGTTGGAATTGGAACATGCTTTGAATACGACTTGACTACGGGCAATCTCTCTATAAAAACTCCGCTACGCCCACTCACTCCATATGCGGGAGCAAAGGCCGCGGCATACTTAGCGCTTTCGCATTGGCTTCCCGCCCAATCGGTTGAATTCGCATGGTGCAGGTTGTTCTATCTGCATGGCGAAGGCGAAGATTCGCGGCGATTGGTGCCTTACATTCGCTCCAAACTTTCAGCGGGCGAAATCGCTGAACTC
>CAIKXA010000092.1 GCA_903831295.1 uncultured bacterium
CAAAGTTTTATTCTTGAAGAAGAGCGTTTATACCCGAGTGCAACGGGCGAACTGAGTTGGATCATTTCCGCCATTTCACTCGCCGCAAAAATTATCGCTTTTAAAGTTCGACATGTGCGCTTGCAAGGCGTGATCGGTCAAGAGGGTGCGACCAATGTGCAAGGTGAGGCGCAGATTCGCATGGATGTTATTTCAAACGAAGTCATCATGCGCGTGCTTGGTTCAAGATCATCCATTGCCGTTCTTGGAAGTGAAGAGGATCACGAGCCAACTATTTTGCGCAAGGGCAGCGAGGGTGGAAAATATTGTGTGCTGTTTGATCCGCTTGACGGATCCAGCAATTTGGACACCGCCGTTGGAGTGGGAACCATCTTCACCGTTCTTAAAAATGATCCCAACATTCCTGGCGCCATGGAGACCGTGTGTCAGCGTGGTGCGGAGCAGATCGCCGCGGGCTATGTGTTGTATGGATCAAGCACCGTGTTCATGTTGACCACCGGTCACGGCACGCACATGTTTGAGCTGGACACCAGCGTTGGCAGTTTCCTGTTGGTCAAGCGGGATTTGCAAATTCCTGCGGCAAACAAGGTGTATTCAGTGAATGAGGCGAACCTAGAGGGCTTTCCAAAGGGCTACCGCGACTATGTTGCATGGACGCACCGCAATAACTATTCAAGCCGCTACATCGGCAGCATGGTGGCGGATGTGCATCGCACGCTTGTCAATGGCGGCGTGTTCCTGTATCCGCCCACAAAGAAACATCCCTCTGGAAAATTGCGCCTGTTGTATGAGGCCAACCCAATGAGTTTCTTAATAGAGCAAGCTGGCGGCAAAAGCACAACGGGTTCGCAGCGCACCATGAATGTGGTGCCAAAGCAATTGCACGAACGCACGCCGTTGGTCATGGGTTCGCCCGATGAGGTGGATCATGTCATGCGCATCGCACAGGGCGTGAAGCGGTAAAAGTTAGCGCATATTGCATGCGTTGAGGTTTTGGAAATCAAAATTGAATTTTAAATACGCACTTTTGAAATTGAAACAGAAAGAAAAATATATGTCACGCACTTTTTTATCGTTCATGGTGGGAATGGTTTTCATTTTGTCTTTATTCACGCTCGCCGCGCGCGCGCAAACTTTGCCGCAAGGCGTTGAAGCCAAAGCGCCGCCCGCAAAAACCGCGCCGGTTTCAAGCGCCGCCAAAGCGCCTTCCGCAAAAACCGCGCCGCTTCCAAGCGACGCCAAAGCGCCGCCTATGCTCGCCGACGCGCCAGGGCGCGGCTACTTGTCACACCCGGCGATCTGTGGTGATCGACTTATTTTTGTCGCCGACCGCGATTTGTGGACCACAAAAATCAACGGCGCCGCGCCTTACGAAGCCGCTCGTTTAACCAGTGGCGCAGGTGGCGAAAGTTGGCCAGTGATTTCGCCCGATGGAAAAACCCTGGCATTTGCCGCGGATTATGACGGCAATCCAGAAATCTACGCCATGCCAATTACCGGTGGATCGCCCAAGCGTTTGACCTTTCACGACTCAAGTGAGCAACCACTGACCTTCACGCCCGACAGTCAATCTGTCATCTTTCGCTCGGCGCGCACCAATCCGCTTGGTCGCATGGAGTTGTGGCAAGTGCCAGTTGCTGGCGGACCCGCAAAGCCATTGAACATTGGCGAGGCCAGTTTGGTTTCCATCAATCCCGCCACCAAGCAAATGGTGTTCACGCGTTGGTCAAATGAAAGTTGGCACTGGAAGGGCTACCGCGGCGGCACCGCGCCCGACTTGTGGTTGGCAAGCGAGGATGGAAAAACTTTCGCGAAGTTGACCAAGACTCCCGAAAATGAATTGTTCCCAATGTGGGTTGGCGGACGAGTTTGGTTTCTTTCCGACACCACGGGTGTGATGAATCTTTGGAGCGTGAATGCCCAAGGTGGCGAGCGCACACAGCGCACATTTTTCACCGCCGCGGATCTTGAGCCGCGCTGGGCCAGCGCCGATTCAACCCTTGATGGAAGTTTGATTGTGTTCGCGCGTGGCGGTGAGATTATTGCCTTTGATACCGCCAACAATAAAATGCGTGCGCTTGATATTCGTCTTATTGGCGACCGTTTGCAGAGTCGTCCACGCTTTGAGTCTGTCACGGAGCATGCGAGCGGATTTTCCGTGGCCCCGGGCGGCAAGCGTGTGGCCATCGAGTCGCGCGGCGAAGTGACTGTCATTCCGGTCAACGCGATGGACAACGAAATCAGCACCACCGCGATGCAATTTCCCGGTCGAAGTGAAAGTCGCGAGCGCGATGTCTTTTGGGTAAGTGATCAAAACGTGGCGTATGTCAGCGATCTGAATGGAAAGTCTGACATCATCATCCGACCTTTAAGATGGTCGCCGCCTAAAGCGCCCGATCAAGCCCCAACGAAGGACGCGCCTACGTTGCAAGAAACCGTTGTGCAGAGCAGTGATTTGTGGATTTATCCACCTGTGGCAAGCTTGGACCAGAAGAAAATTGCCTGGAGCACCAAGACCGGATTATTAAGTGTGCTGGATATAGAAACCAAGACTTCTGTGCAAGTGGACGCGTGCGCAAACGGACCGATTTCTGATTATCGATTTAGCGTGGATTCAAATTGGTTGGCGTGGGTCAGACCGCTTGCCAACGGAATGCAGCAAGTGGTGATTCGTAATTTGGAAAGCGGCCAGACCACGGCGATCGGTGATGGCATGACAAATGATTTCGCACCGCGATGGGATCCCGCCAACATGTATTTGTATTTTCTTTCGGATCGCCACATCAATCCAACGCCAGATCACGCCGAATTGAATTTTGCAAATCTGCAAACCACGCAAGTGTTCGTGGTGCCCTTGTATGCGGACATGACTCCGCCTCTTCGCAAGTTGGCGGCGCAGAATGGAAACAATTTGGAGACATGGCAGGAGATTGGAATGTTGTTGCGGACACCAATCGATGAGCGTGGCGAGTTGGAGGCAAAATTAAAATCAAAATTAAATATGCCTTCGACCGACGACAGCGCCAACACTGATTCCGCTAGCGCGGCAGAAGATTCGGCGCCAGCATCCGAAAACGCCAGCGCCACCACTGATTCCGCCGGCGCGACTAAGAATTCCGTGCCGCCGGAAGCGCAAGAACCGGGCGAGGTTGGCGAAAAAAACACGGTTGTGGCCAATGTTGTTGAGGAAGAAAGCCCTGGAAATTTTGACATGGATGGCATCACGGATCGCGTGGCGTTGCTTCCAATTGCGCCTGGAGATTTTGATGGGTTCGAGGCGATCGCAGGTGGTGTTTTAATTGGTCGTCGTCCACTCAATGGCGTGCTTGACGAGCAGTGGCCAACTCCAACACTTGGTCAAGGCGAAATCAAGTTGGAGCGATTTGATTTGGTGCATGAGAAATCCACGCCACTTTTAGCCAACCCCGTTGATGCTTGGACCATGGATCCAACTGCTGGAATTGTGGTGGCGTGGGATGGATCCGAGCTGATGAGCGTTGACACCGCCGGAGGCGATCCCGAAACCATAGAGTCCAAGGATCTATTTGTTCGCGTGGATCCAAAGGGCGAGTGGAAACAAATGTTCGAGGAGGCGTGGCGGCTGCAGCGCGATTTTTTCTGGCGCGAGGACATGAACGGCGTGGATTGGGCGGGCATGCGCGATCGCTATCGACCACTGGTTGACAGGGTTGGTTCGCGCGCTGAGTTGAACGATGTGATTGGAGAAATGATGTCGGAGTTGCGCAACAGCCACGCGTATGTCTCGGGTGGCGATGACTTTTCAGAGACGGCGTCCGTATCCGTTGGCGCGCTTGGCGTGGACTTGGAACAGGCATCGGATGGATGGAAAATCGCCCGTATTTTGCCTGATTTTTCTGCGATCAACGGCGGAGAAAGTCCGTTGGCAAAATCATTTCGCGAAGTGAAAGCGGGGCAGTATGTGTTGAAAATAGACGGTCAAGACGTGAACCCAGTGCAAGATCCCGCCGAGTTGCTCGTGGACAAGGGCGGCAAAGATGTTCAACTGCTGATCGCCGACACGGCCGCGGGCGACAACGCAAAATTGATAGAAATCACAATGCCATCAAGCGACCATGCGTTGCGTTACTTCGACTGGGTTGAGAGCAATCGCAAACTGGTCGACAAATTGTCCGGTGGAAAACTTGGCTACATTCATTTGCCCGACATGGATTCCGACGGACTCATTTCATTCATGCGAACTTTTTATCCGCAGACTGATCGCAAGGGAATGCTTGTGGACATCCGTGAAAATGGCGGCGGCTACATCAGTTCGTTATTGGTGGAAAAACTTTCGCGCAAGCCGTGGGCCTACACCGTTCCACGCGAGGGACGCATTGAGCCATATCCAACGCGCGTGATGGACGGACCAGTTGTTGTGTTGATGGATCAAGGCGCGGGAAGCGACGGCGATATTTTTCCTGAGTCCATGCGCGCCGTGAATGGAACAACGCTTGTTGGCACGCGCACGTGGGGCGGCGTGGTGGGTATTGATGGCGACAAGGATTTTGTGGATGGTGGAATGTCCACTCAGCCGGGCTACGGATTTTGGACGCCAAAGCGCGGCTACAAAGTGGAGAATGAAGGCGTTGCCCCCGATGTTGTGTTGGAGTGGTTGCCGCAAGATCAACAAGCCGGCCGCGACACGCAATTGGAGAAGGCCGTGGAGATATTGATGAAGCAGCTGCCGCCCCAACACGAAATGCCGGTGCGGATTAAGAAATAAGTTGAAGCAGGTTGGTGGCAGCGCGCGTCAGGTGTGCAATGCCCAAAGTGGTTGTTCACCATGTCAACGAGCTTGGTGCGTGAGCGCTCCAAACGCGCGCACCACATCAACGTCGTCAACGTGACCAACAATCAATGATCACTCAAATGTTCCGCCATCAAGCAGCTCAAAATCATAAAGCGCGGCAAGTTGCTTGCGATTGAGCGAACCAAGTTGGCCCAGTGTTGCAATCATGCCCTTGCTTTTCTTCACGCCAAGTTTGCCCATCATGGAGAACTTGGTTGCAAGAATGTCCTGCAAATTCGCCGTTGTATTGCGCGCGTGACCGCCAGGGAAC
>CAIKXA010000093.1 GCA_903831295.1 uncultured bacterium
AGCTTCGGCAGCAACTTCGGCAGCAACTTCGGCAGCAACTTTGGTATCGGGCGCGCCCACTAAAATTAATCCGTCGCTTCCAACACCGCTGTGGCGATCGCTGACCGCGCGCGCCAACTGCGCCGGGTTTGCAACTCTCTCTTGAAATGTGTTGATGTAGATGTAATCATTTTCAAGCCCGTGCATTTTGGTGAATTCCATGGTCATTCATCTTTCTTTGGGCGCGCGATGCAACCCAAATCAACCACCATCGGACCATGACGGTAAAAATCCACATTCAATTCTTTGCGTGAAACAAAGCTGAAAACCAGGCAATTTGCGCGCGTGCTATCGGCGTAGGCAAAGTCTCCCAAGTGTGGTCCCGCATATTGCATGTTGTCGTAACTCTGGCAATGCAAATGAAAATGAAACAAACCCGTGTAGGCGTTGTCGAACATTTTCTGCGACGATTCATAGCGCAAATCATTTCCTCGAACGCGCGGAGTCATCTCCAGGATCTCAGGCTTTCCGGCCGCGCCAATTCGAATCACGCCGCCGAATTCCGTGTCGCGATCGGCCATATCCCGATCGGCAAGATCGAACATTTGCTGGCGCAGAATTGGAGATTCGAACATTTCCATGGCGATGACCATGGACGCCAGATCGCCCCATGTCAGTTTGTTGCGCATCTCGTACAAATTTTCCGTATGGTCCCCGCCATAGCCTTCAAAACTGGGGCTGACAATTCGTGAACCGTTCGCCTGCCGCCTCGCCTCCACAATTTGATAAAGCTCCAGTGGAGTGAGTTTCAATAATTCTGGCTTCAGTTTTGAAACCGCCACCGCGATGGGCAACTCGCGGATTTCTAACTTCGAACGCACGTCCGGTGGCAATTGCATGCTGGCTTCCTTGGCTTGCGCCCAAAAAGCCAGATTTTTTGTATCAAGCAACGCTTGCAGCCACAGGATTTCCTCCTTGGTGGTGGGCACAATTCCAAGTTCTCCGGCGCAACTGCGCAAATTACCCAGCAACCGATCATCTGGTTTCACCGATGCGTCGGCGAGCAACCGCACAAGCCGATCGCGCTTGCCAAGTTTCTGCAGCATTTCCCAACAGCGCAATCGAAGATTGGCCTCCGTGATTGGATTTGAATCCACCAACATCTTCACCAACAAATCCGTCAGTTGATCTTTACCGTTCAGTTGCTCAATCGCAATGCGTTCAGGCCGATCCTTGTCTTGTTCTATCCAAGCCGCCATCGGAACGCTCCACGCACGAACAAGAGTTGGCGTCATGTCGACCCAATTATGCTCGACAATCAGTTCACACAATTTTTGCCGCCAAGCAAAGGCCATCAACTTTGGCAATTGAAGTCGGATGATTTCTTTCAACCCAGGCTCATCCAGTTTCACCAATCGATCAAACGCCGCCAATCGCGATGACTCCGCAAAGCCTGGCTGCCACATCATGCGCTTCAATGCCGCGATGTATTCGGGCGTTGGCGCTTCGTCTAATTTTTCCATTGCCGCCACTTGCACAACTGGTAATGACTCCGGATTGGACAGCGATTTCATTGGGTCTTTTCCCGCAGAAACTGCGCAAGCTTGAAGCGAGCACAACAACGCAACCATCAGCGCGAATACGAATAGCACAGGAAAAACTCGCGCAAAAAACTCAACGCATCGAAAGTTGTTTGATTGAGAAATTGATTCAGCAACTCCAGCAAAGCAAGTCTGCGGGGAATACCTACGCGCAATCCAAGCGCAAGAACATGGACGCAATTTCATGGCGCAAGTCTAACGACGAACACTTGGGATCAATAGCGCTCAACAGGCGCACAATCAACGCCAAGTCCGCCGCTTGCGATCTACAGTTTCAATTATTGCTGAGCTTCGCCACCCGAAGCGGGACGAATTTTGCCGACGATTGGGTTGCCATCTTTTTCAGTGGCGTTGATCTGGTTCGCAACTTCACGGCGGTGAACCATCACTTCGCGGGGAAAATCAAAGGCGATTTTTACCCGGTCCCCTTTGATGGACGAGATGCGGACAATTCCCAGCGGGGCCGCGGGATCACCAATCACAACTTCTTCACCTTCTCTGCGGGTAATCACCAACATTGCTTAGACCTCATTGCCCAAGACCATCTCGCCGCAGTGCTCCAAGCCTCCGCGAATCCATGCGATCAAGTCTGCCGTTTCGAAATATCCGAAAGGTCAGTCTACCTAAATCCACGTAATTTCAAACAGCAAATAAAACGCCCCCGCACCGGTTCACGGTACGGGGGCGACGACGGATAGAACCCCAAAAACAGGGTTCCAGAGTCCTTACCGCCATCCTTGGCGGATCAAACCCTTCTCAACGAGCCGTCCATGGCTCGTTTGTTCTGTTCGAATGGTTCCCACTTCGCCGTCCTTGGCGCAGTGAGGTGCCATTCGTTGCTCTCCCGCGTTGGGCCATCCTTGGCATCAACGCAAGTCTTGAATCAAACCGTCGCGCACTGCGACGGATTAAAAGTTTTTCCAAAGATCAACTCGAAGTTCTGTTTCGAATTGCCTCACGAGCGCGTCGCCAAATATCCGCGGCGGCGGGCTCCAGTAATTCACGTTCTTCCTTCCACTTGTCCGTGGTGCACAACTCCAAATGATCTCGAACACCAAGAATCATCACGTTTCCCGCCAATCCGTAGCGCGACAACATTCGGTCTGGAATGCGCACGCGCCCCGCTTTGTCCAGTGGACAACGCGAAGATTGACTGAAGATCAATCGCTCGAAATTCTGAACGCCCTCGTCGCCCAACAACGAACCGCCGAGAGCGTTGGATAGATCCGCGAATGTTTTTTCCGGCCACAGCCAAAGAAATCCGTTGGGTCCGGGCGCTGAAACAAACACTGCGTCGTTGCCATCGTTGGGCAAACAACTGCGAATTTCCGATGGAACAGCGAGTCGCTGTTTCGCATCGAGAGAATGTTCGAATTCGCCTAGGAAGAGCATTGTGCACCTATGAAGAGAATAACTTCATTTCCCCACTTTGCAACACTTTGCCCCACTTCTTATCAAATTTCTTGAAATTTTTAGTCTTAGAACAAAATTAAACCCCACCCAATAACGTCCCATATAAACATAAATACTTGTAAATAATAGATTTACACTAGTAATGTATTTATTTGGGGCTACTGTAATAAATATGGCATCTCGATCCGACTGGACTCCGATTGAACGCTCTGGAATCAGTGATCTTTTAGATCAAATTCCAAATGGTGTTTTTCTTTTAACCGGAGCCTTTGGCGACATGCGAGGCGCCACGCTAGTTCGATGGGTGCAACAGGTCGCGTCAAACCCACCGATGCTTGTGATTGCGATTGAAAAAGGTTTGCCACTCAGTCCCATCATTCGTGATTCGCGTGGATTCGCGCTGTGCTTGATCGCAGCGAATGATCCAGTATGCACGCGACTGTTTCGCCAACTTCCTGAGCACACGCAAGATCCAATGATTTCTATTCCGTGCATGAAAACACCTTCGGGCGCGCCAGTTCCACTGCGCGCAACGGCGTGGTTTGATTGTGAAATCATGCGGCACTTTGATATTGAAGCTGATCACGAGGTGTATATCGGTTGCATTCATCATGCTGGCCGCAATCCAGACATCGCAATTGGATCGGCGAAGTCCATGAAGAAGCGCGTGGCTCAAACTCCAAAAGCAAAATCAGCTGCGGCGCGGATTACCGCTCGGGATAAATCCCGTCCACGCCGCGCGCGTTAAGTTTGACTCGCGCTTGAGACACGGACTACGATTCATCGCGTGAACCATCCCGATTCAACCACCATCGAGTCACCCACGCGGATCAATCCGTCAAACAGATTTGGCTGGAATTACCGCGCTCTTGCGCAACAATTGCCAACTCTTCCGTTTGCGATCACCGACGCGCATTCCCATGTGAACGGCGCGCGCGCCTGCAAAATTCTGCGCGAAGCGATGGATCTCTATGGCATCGGGTCGATTTGGTCCATGACATATCTTGAGCAAGTGGACGTGGTGCGCGCCGAACTTGGCGCGCGCTTGCGTTTGATCGCGGTTCCTGATTTCGCATCCAAAGATCGCAAGCATGCTTTGGGCGCTGGATTTTTGGAACGAATCGGCAAGTACCGCGAACTCGGTTCAACCATTTGCAAAATTTGGGCGGCTCCACGCAGCGTTGATTTTGCGATCGAAGCCGGCGACCCGGCCATGTTTCAATTGGACGCTCCCCTGCGAGTGAGCGCGATGGAATTGGCGTCAAGTTTGGGAATGTCGCTCATGGTGCATATCGCCGATCCAGACACGTGGTTTCAAACTCGCTATAAAGACGCCAATCTTTACGGCACAAAGTTGGATCAATATCTTCCGCTTGAGCGCTTGCTTGATCGATTCACGGTGCCTTGGCTCGCGGCTCATATGGGTGGCTGGCCGGAGGATTTACATTTTCTCACGGGTCTTTTAGATCGTCATCCAAATTTATTTTTAGACACCAGTGCCACCAAATGGATCGTGCGTGAAATTTCCAAACATCCACGCGGTGCCGCTGAAACATTTTTAGAACGCTTTCGTGGACGCATTCTTTTTGGAAGCGACATTGTCACAACGGACGAGCATTTGGCTGCAGGTGAAGCCAAAAGCGAAATGGCGGCAAAGGCCGACCGCCCCGAAGATGCGTTCGATTTGTACGCGAGCCGCTATTGGGCCTTGCGTACTTTGTGGGAAAGCAATTTTGATGGCGAGAGTCCGATCGCCGACCCCGATCTGGCCATGGTTGATGCCACGCGCTTTAGCGCGACGGATGCGCCAATGCTTCGAGGACAAAATCTTCCGCCAAGTTTGTTGAAATCAATTTATGTGGACGCGGCCGCGAATTTTGAAGCCGCTGGCAAGCCGCCTGCTTGAGAAAAAATCCCTGGGCAAACGCGCTGCACACTTTCCTGTATCGCGGTGAAAAATACTTGGCGAACACTTTCAGAGGCGTGCCTCACTCTGGACGCGCTTGCCATCTGGGCCAGCATCGATGGCTTCTTGACAGCCTGAATCATCTCAAATGCAAACGCGTTAATTCCTGGCCGAGCGATGAGACCATCCACTTGATGCTCGATGCCCCCCGCCGCAAAACTGCCGGCGCTCGTCAATACCGGCGCACCAAGCGCCGCGGCGATACATGGATGCAAAGCAGTTTCATCGCGCTTGATGTCTTTCAGTGAAAGCCAAAGATCAACTGCGGGCGATATTTTCCAAGGACACTTTAAAGAAGCATCAAAGTGCACGCGCGAATTCAATTCCAGTTTGCTGGCGATGGCTCGAACGTCCCCGGCGTTTCGCATATTTGGATGAAGCACCAAATGCGCGCCGTGCCCCGCCAAAGCGAAACGTCCCATGGCATGAAACGCGAACAACGCATCGCTTGAATGATCGCAAAGCGGCAAGACGCCCATCACCCAATCAGTATCCGCGGCGTTCCAATTTCGACGCAGTGAATTTCGATCAAGCGAAGGAACTTGCGCCCACTCCGGCATCGGCGCAAGTACTGAGCGAATTCGAATTGGTAGCCACCCGGAACCACTTGCTTCATCGGCGAGTGCATCACCCATGCAAAGCACCTCGGCGAATTCCGCGTTGCGTACATGCTTGGCTTCGCATGGCGCATCAAGCACCACAACCAAAGGCGTGTCCTGCAATGAGTGCGAAACCAACATGGCCGCGCGCGCTCCCCATGCCATGACAGCCATCGGCAATTCCCGTTGCGCCACGCGCGACAAAGTTCGCCGCGCAAATCGCGTATTTTCACACGGAACCGGAATCCGCCAAGCAGGAGACATGCCGCACTCAACAGCAAGTTGATGGGCGGCGGGCGTTCCCAACACACCCACTTGTACGGATCCAATTCCCAAAGATTGCTCAAGAGCGCGAACCGCCATGGAGCACGCCGACAATGTTGCGGCTCCAGCGCCTGGACCCAATGGATCCACCACGCAAACAATCCGCCGCGAAGAACTCACTTACGAACACCTAGATTTTTGCCGAGCTCGGTGACTTCATGCTTGTAAAACAACTTGGCGACTTCAGCGCCAATTTCGGCCGCAAGAATATCTTCAATTTGCCTGCGTCCCGCGGTGCTTTGATACAAATCTTCACTCACTTCGCGCATGGATGTGGCCACGGGCTGCCCCTTCAATTCGCTGGGCGCTGGATACAGGCGCGATCGACCAGAAACATCTATGACTTTCACGGTGGCCTGCGCTGATGGACGAGCGATTCCGCCAGGAGCCGAAAGTGCGAAGTCCTCAATCTGAACATAGATGATTGTGTCGGCGCCAACGCGTTGACCAATCTCACTAATTGGAATCGGCTTATCCACGGTTTCATCCTTGCGCGCGATCGCAATCGCATCGCGGGTGGCGATCGTGTCCGTGACCAAGCCTTGCTTCATGAGCTCGGTGGACACTTTGTCGCCAATCACGGCGCGAAGCTGGGTTCGACTCAAAAGATTGGTTCGATCATCCACAAACACCACGGTCTTGCGGTCGGGCAACGTGTACTGGGCATCAATCGATGGCGGACCATCGATGATGTATGAAGCGGGAACAAGATAGTTGCAAGAAACCAAAAAAATTCCAAACGACCAAGCAGCGAATTGGCTGATCCATCGTGCGGGATATTTCATTTTTTGTTGTGCGATTTTCATTTTTTGGTGTCGGGATATTTCTCTTCAATGTGATCATAAAAAACCCAAGCCGAGTTGCGAATAAATGTGGCCAACAAACCAGTCTGCACTGACGCAAGGTTCATTGCCTCGCGGGTCACTCCGGCGTCAAGCGGAAATTGCGCCGACACATTCCACTGATCCACTGTTTGATCCGGATCAATTCCATCGCGCTCCGCAACGCCAATATTTCCCGCGGCCACGCCTTCCCATAAATAGCGATTTCCAGGGGGTGTTAAGCGATATTCGTATAAATCAACAATCACAAGCCGATCCACATCCAACTCCTCGGCGACTTGTCCAAGCGGTTGCGCCGACCAATTTGGCGTTTGATGTTGGAAATTCATGCTGACGCGCGGATCCATCACTTTGATTCCAGGAATATTGTCTTGCAAGCGCTGGGCCAAGTTGAAAGAAATATTTGGAACCGCGGTTGGATGCTCATACACCGTTGCCATGTCGGCTTTCACAAGAATGGCAACGCGTTTGTTGTCCAAGCCCGCGTACTTGGCCAACACTTCGATTTTTTTGTCGCGCTCAATATTCTGCCCAATCGCGGAAGCGATGCCAAACACTTGGCAACTCGCCAGCGCACCAAGAGCGCTGACTGCGCCTAGAGCGATCGCGGCGCCAAGAGTGATGCGGGCCAACGCCAAGCCGCGATTGGAAATAACGCGCGTCAAGATATCCATCCTTGCATGCAAACCAATTTCCAAAACCAAGCGCCAAGAAACAATGACACCGCGGCAGCAAATCCCCATCGATTCAATAGAGGATCAAACAACCTTTGCAATTGATATCCGGTGAGCGACACGCCCAACGCCACCACGCAACCCACCGCGCACGCGATTGCCAAGAAGGCGCCCATGAATTGCGTGGAGAATGCTTGAATGAATTGCGCGCGCGCGACATATGCGAACGCCGTTGTCATGCCGCAACTTGGACATGGAATGCCCAGCGCCGCGGGCCAAGAACACATGGGCAAACCAATTTGTTCGTGCGTGCCAATTCCGCGAGCGTCCGGAGTGAGCGTGGCCGCAATCACCAATGGCGCCAACAAAGCGCCAGCCAAAAGCAGAACAAGTCCGCGGGTGGTTGGATTGATTGTTGATACTTCAGACATGACTCGAGAGTGTAACTGCTGTTCCAAAGGGCTAGACACTCCCTGTTCGGGTGGTCAGAATGCGACCATGACCACCGCACCAAACCACGCTCGCATTGATGGACATCTTGACCTTGCCTATCTGGCGATGCAAGGCATCGATCTTGAGTCCAACTCCATCGATCGCGCGCGTTACGGCGTGAATTTTCCGGCGCTTGGGAAGGGTGCGTTCAAAATTATTTTTGCAACGCTGTTCACGGAAGTTGGTTGCGACGAACCTTGGGGCTACGCAAACCACATGGACGTTGATGCGGCCGCTCGCGCCGCCCGATTGCAGTTGCGTCTGTATCAAGGACTTGAATCCCGCGGTGTGATTCGCATTGTTCGCACACAAGCGGATCTTATTGGTTGGAATTCTCCCGGACCAATTCGCGTTGTTATTTTAATGGAGGGCGCGGATCCGATCGAGTCTCCGCAACGCGCGCAGTGGTGGTTTGAACAAGGCGTTCGCATGGTTGGTCTGACGTGGGCCAAAGGTTCGCGCTACGCCGGAGGCAATGCCGCGCCCGGAGAATTGACCGCCGCGGGCAAGGAAATGGTTCGATCACTTGATGCCTTGGGAATGATCCATGATCTTTCGCATCTGTCCGATCAGGCCTGCGCGCAAGTGATCGCGCTGTCCAAGGGCGCGATCGTGGCGAGCCATTCCAACTGCAGAAGTCTTGTGCCTGGCAATGAGCGGCATCTCACCGACGAAACAATCCGAGCGATCTCGGCGCGCGATGGCGTGTGTGGTTTGAATTTGTACGGAAAATTCCTGGCGAACGACCGCGTGGCCACCATGGACGATGTTGCCCGCCACGTCAAACATGTGCGCGAAGTGGGCGGAGCGAAATGCCTTGCGTTCGGCAGTGATTTTGATGGCGGTTTCACGCCAAGTGATTGTCCAGAAAATGCGCAGCGCCCTGAAGATGCGCCCAAGATTGAGCAGGCGCTTGCGCAAGCTGGACTCACTCCTGTGGAACTCGAAGGATTTCGAAGTGAAAACTGGTTGCGTGTGTTGCGGACTTCGCTTCCAAAAAATTAATTATTGAAAGTTGCGTTGACACGCCGAAGCGCGACAATGCATGCGCATGGTGAAATGCAATTCACGCTTATGGCTTCAGCGTGCGCTCATCATTCAGCGACACGTGCACAAATTTTTCTTGCGCGCGAATCACCAAGTCCAATCGCACTCCACAGTGATGCCAATCGACGGCTTGCGTGGCGTCGGTGAACACAATGCGTTCAACAATCGGCAGTGGATCGGCGGCCAATCCAGGAAATCCAAGTCGAATTAATGATGCATTGCGCAGCGCCCATGCGGCGGCTTGGCGAATGGATGCAGCTTGCTCAACTGGCGCGATGACGTGTAAGCGCCCCGCGTTATCGGTGGCGAATTCAATCTCCGCGTTGTTGGGATAACGAAGTGCGACGGGCCACAAACCTGAAATAATCGCGGCGAATGAACCCGGTCGCATTTGCACTTGAAGCGGCTGCTTCGCGGCGGCGCTTGAGTGCCCAATAGTTTGTCCAATCGGTTGTGCAGCGGATGGCTTTGGCGTGGATGGTTGAGATTGCTGCGCCGCGGATTGCTGAGTGGCGTTGTTGGAAATAACGCTCTTTGGCGCCGAGGCTCGTCGAGTTCCATCCACTGTTTCTTCCGCGGCGCGGATGGCCTGAAAAATTTCCGCCACAGAAAATCCGCCGTTGAAAAAAGCTTGTTGCGCCACATTGGTTCGCTCAAGCCGTTGATATGTTCCAGCCAACGGAACTGGCTGTTGCAAAAACGCTTGCGCCGCCGTGGAAATAGTTGCAATAGCTTCGTGTGCGGATTCGTTTGAGCAGCCAACCATTGCGATGGGAGTGAGCGGAGGCACGCGATTATTTTTGCGCGCGCATTCCACAATCCTGCGCACCAATTGATACGCGGCAACGGTTGCGGCCTCGTCACCACCAGAGGCGATGACCACTTCTTCCACATCCATCACGGCGATTTCTTCGGGGCCGTGGTTGGTTGCGGGCGTGACGAACCAATGGCGCACCATGGCCGCGGCGCGCAATAGCCAAGCGGCGAAATCCTTGTCCTCGCTTTCGGCGGGACCTTTGGCCTCTAGCAGCGAACACTGAATTCCTTCGGAACTGACGCGCAGCAACGCGGCCGGTCCCTCCCGCAAACGAGCCGCGACATGTGTGAGCCACGGATGCGCCATCACCGGCAAATTGCCCGCGATCAGTGGCGTGATCAAACTTTCGCGCAGTGGTTTCTGTTGCACGGATTCATAGCGGGTCTCGCCCGCGTCTATCGGATTTGCATCGCCAAGAAACAGCGAAGTGAGTCGATCAAATCGGTCGTCAATTTCGCTCATGGCAATTCTCCACTCACACCACTCACAGGAGATTCAATATTTGGCGCAATCGAGCTTGAGATTTCCACCGCGATTGGAGCCGCGGCTTGTTGTCGAATGCGCGCCAACAAATCAGCCATACGTTCACCACTTGTCGCAGCCGTGTTGGTAGGCGCGGCATCTTCAAGGGCAAGTTCACCGCGCGCGGCGGTCGCTGAGTTTAATTTTTTACGCGTGCAAGCAACTGGATTCGCTTCAAGCCAATCCACCAACAAAACAAAATCGCGGCAGGCCTCCGAGCCAGGCGCGTACTCGGTGATGGGCTGACCAAAGCCGGCGGCCTCGCGCAGTGATTCATGCTCACGAATCACAAGCGGCATTGTGAGCATGCCATGGCGGCGCTCAATGGCCGCCAACAAATCGGTGGCCAACTTGGCGCTTGGTCGATGCAGCGTGGGCAAAATTCGCAGTGGCAATTCGCGCTCAAGACGCGCGGACATTGCTTGAATCGCGGCGGCTTGGCGCTCGCTGCCTTTAAGCGAAAAGAAGCCAGTTTCCACTGGAATAATCGCCTCATCCGCGGCGCGCAACGCGTTGAACGTGAGCAAGCCGATCGTTGGCGGACAATCAATCACACACCAATCAAATCGATCCGCCACTCGATCAAGAAATTGTGAAAGTCGCGCGTCACGATCGGGCAAATGCGCCAAGCCTCCACGCGCCGCTTCAAGACCCGCAAGAGAAAGCGTGCTTGGAGCCAAGCGTAAATTTTTGGCAACTTCCCACAGCATCGCGTCGGGATCGGCGCCGCCTGGCGGATCAGCCAACAATGCCTCGGCTAATCCTTGCTCAATTCGATCTTCAGGAACACCAAGACCAATTCCACAATGACCTTGTGGATCCATGTCCACTAAAAGTGTTCGGTGATTTTTTGCCGCAAGCGTTGCCGCCAAATTGATAGCGGTTGTGGTTTTGCCACAGCCACCTTTTTGATTCACAATTGCGACGCTACGCATCCTGCTCAGGTCGTCTCTAGAAAGTCAGCCAAACCCAGGCCGAGGGTCGCACGCCTTTGAAGCCTCCGGCTCCGCTTGAGTGCCCTGCTTTATCGGTTGATTTGGTCAAAGTTCTTCCAAGTTATTGCGAGTTCTTCAGCTTTGTGCCGTGTTTTTTAGCCACGCCGTGGCGCCTGTTGAACTCAAGCGCCAATGGCGTCAAGACCGGCATTGATCACTTGTTCGCTTGCCGCATCGAGAACGCCGGGATGACCCACCCCCTTGAGAAGCACCAATCGAACAACACCAGATTGCCCTTTTTTATCTAGTTTCATAGCGCTTTTAAGTTGCCCTGCATCAACCGCGCATGGCAACTTGACTGGCAAGCCCAAATCAGCCAGACGTTTGGGAAGCTGAAATTTATCGGCTTCCGGCCACCACCCCGCAGCCTGACTTGCCGCCGCCATGGCTACCAACCCAATGGAAACCGCCTCGCCGTGGTGAACTTGATCGTGCAAAAGAGATTCAATGGCGTGCGCAAACGTGTGCCCCAAGTTCAGGTGCGCACGCTCGCCTTGCTCATGCTCGTCGCGCGAAACAATCGCGGCTTTCACCGATGCTGATCGATACACAAGTTCGCCCAACCGCGCTGGATCCATGGCGCGCAAACCTTCGGAGTGTGTTTCAATCCATGCCAACATTGAAGCATCCGCAATCAGCGCGTGCTTGACGCACTCCGCAAGACCGCAGCGAAACTCCCGTGCGGGAAGCGTGGAGAGCGTGCGAACATCGCTCGCCACCCAAGCGGGCGCGCAAATTGTTCCCGCCATATTTTTTGCCAAATTTGTGTTGGGCGCATCGCTGGGCATTGGAAGATTCACCGCGGTCTTGCCACCAATCGCGGCGTCAACCATGGCGAGTAGCGTGGTGGGAATCATCACCGTGGCGATGCCGCGCATGTATGTAGACGCCGCGAAAGCAGCCATATCGCCCACAATTCCACCGCCCATGGCGCACAACACATCACTGCGCTGCACGCGCGCGGCAAGCAAGCAGCGCCATAATTTTTCAACCTCCGCCATGGATTTATTTTCCTCGCTGGCTTTCACAATATGTTGAACCACACTCAAGCCAGCGTCTTGTAGCGACGCGACAACTTCCTGCGCCCATGTTTGAGCGATGGATTGATCCACCACCAAAACAGCCACGCGAGCCTTTGGGATTTTCTGTGCAATGACCTTGCCCACACTTTGCAAGAGCGCGTCACCAACATGAATGTCGTAATTACATTGCGCGCTTTGCACTGAGATCACTTGCATTGGCGCATACTCGCCCCTTGCGATCAATTCGGCAAGTGCAGATTTAAAATTTACAGCGTGCCCGCGACCAAGTGGCTTTATCACCAGACGCACAACAAGGGCTTGCTTCGCGCAGCGTGTTGTTCAAGCAATCGGCGCGGCGTCACTGTTGTGAAACGCGCGGAATTGATCAGCCTGCTCGCGGCCAAAGTAATAATCCTGAACACGCGTAGGCATTTTCCGCAAGTCCATGAACATAAGTCCGTCCACGACATTGCCAAAGTCTGGGTCTACATTGAAGGCGATCAAGCGCGCGTTCAGCTTGAGGTATTGCCGCAACAAAACCGGCATTTTGCGGCCATCGGCCTCCACTTCTTGGATGAGACGATCCACGTCGGCAACATTGCGAACGGCGGCGTGAGTGTGCGCCGGGTCCCAATCCAGAAATGGCTCCATCGCAGGCGGTTTTTTTGGCTTCACGTCTTTGGCAAATCGATCAATAGCGTGATGCGTTTTTAGAAACGCCATGATGAGCCGCTTGGACATGCTTTGATATGCGTCCGAAATACTGACGGGCCCAAGCAGGATTGCGTACTGCGGTCTCTGCAATGCAAAGCGCGCAATGCCGCGCCACAGAAGCAACAACGGCATTGGTTTTTTTTGATGCGCCCGCGCAACCCAACTTCTTCCAAGTTCAAGCGCCGGTCCAAGCGACTTCAACATACCGGGTGAATAATCAAACAGCGTGCTGGTGTAAAGACCGTCAATTCCATGCGCGGCAAGAATTTCATCGGTCAACCCCATGCGATATCCGCCCATGACTTCTTGCGTGCGTGTGTTCCAAACCAGCAATTGCCGGTAGTAGCGGTCAAAGCGATCGATATCAATCGCCTTGCCCGAGCCTTCACCAACGGCGCGGAACGCCTCCTCACGCAAGCGACCAATTTCAAGCATGGTCAATGGAATTTTTTCACTTTGCGTGCACCAGACTTCGCACTCGCCTTGCTTGAGCAACAAATCGGATTGCGGCAAGCCTGAAATTTCCGCGGCCAATTCCTCTGGTGCGTGTTGCGGTTTTTCAAGCAGCGGCGTTGTATAAGTAACGGCGCCCGTATTCGCGGATTTTTCATCCAAGCGGCCGCGCAATAAATACGTGCGCAAACGGAAATATCCAATCAATTCTTCGTCGCTTTCAAATGCCGCAAATTCGCTGGCCTCAATTGGCGTGCCAACCGCAACCGCAAGCTTCTTATCAAACTGAATTGGATAGCAATGCGCCAACAACGTGGTGCGCAACAGTGGATGAATCAAACCCGCAAGTTGAAACCACCATGGATTTCGCCCCGCTATAAACACTGGCAACACGGTTGGCTGAGTAATGCGCGCCAACTTTGCAATTTGCGTTTGCCACAATCCGTCCACGGCGCGCCAACGACTCCATGTGGAATGGCTGACTTCGCCGGATGGAAACACGCAAAGACATCCGCCATTGGAAAGCCAGCGCAACGCTTCGCGCAGTGTGTTCATGTTTGTGGCGACGGTTGGCTTGCCAATAATTTTCACGCCGAGCGATCGCTCCGCAACAACTGGAATTTGACACAGGAGTTCATTGGCGATGAATTTCACATCGCTTCGAACCGAATCAATCAGTGTGGAAATCACCTGAGTGTCCGGCGCGCCCATTGGGTGATTGGCCACCACAAGCAACGCGCCAGTTTTAGGAATGCGTTCGCGGTCCTCCGCGGAACAATCCGTGTAAATGCGAGAGGCGCGGTTCAATGCGTCAAGCAATTTTCCATCCCCAACAATTTGGTGCGACTTCTCAACCACATTCTCAACGCGATAAATGCCCGTGATAATCCGAATGATGGGCCAAAGAAAATTTGCGATTTTTGCGCGAGGTGGTCGGACTCGAAATGGTTTTATTTTTTCTGCCATTTGAATTGCGCCGATTGTCATGCACGCAACGATGCGCGGGTATTGTGCAATTATAAAAATTGCATTAAATCCGCGAGTGAAGAAATGACCCCAAGGGGATTTGAACCCCTGTAGCCACCTTGAAAGGGTGGTGTCCTAAGCCAGGCTAGACGATGGGGCCGGCGAACAATGGACTATAGAGTGAACGAGCGAAATCGTCGAACGACTCTTGCGAACAGTGAAGTGAAAGTGACCCCAAGGGGATTCGAACCCCTGTTCCATCCGTGAGAGGGATATGTCCTAAGCCGGGCTAGACGATGGGGCCAAACAAGCGCCAATACAAA
>CAIKXA010000094.1 GCA_903831295.1 uncultured bacterium
GGGCTTGGTGATTGCCGCGGTGTGCGGCTGGACCACGCTGCTTGTCATGAGCACCGGCGAGGAGGCCTCCGAGCGATATGAAGAAGGTGTGATTCGCCCATTTCTAGACGCGAATGTTGGCGCGGTTTTGGAAACGCACGAGGAGCGCGCGGAAACGTGGTCCAAAGCAATTTATGCCGCGGCCGCTCTTGCAACAATTGGTTTGGGATTGACTCTTTGGAAATTTGAATTTGGGCGCATGGCCTCAGTGGTTGTTGCGCTGGCATGTATGTGCGCGGTTGGCGCCGCGGTATGGATCGCCGACTCCGGTGGCAAAATCAGGCGCGTGGATTTTCGCGACACGGCGCAAGCGGGACAAACTAGTCCTGCCGCCAATGCAAGCCCCGCGAAGAAAATTGATAAAGACGACTAGCTCTGCTTGTGTCACGACACGATTTGGGTTGAATGAGCCGCGCGATTGGATATTGGTCGCATTGCTTACAACGCACGACGTACTTGAAATTCATGCTTATGCGCGCGCTTCGCCGCTGCGGATAACGCCAAGACGCATCAACGGCGGACCAAACACTTCGTTGATGACAATGGTGGCCAGCATGAAACTCTGCAACTGCACCGCCCATTCTTGTTGCGCGAACACGCGGTGAATTTCCGAGGCCAGCGCAATACTGACGCCCGCTTGCGACACCATGGCGGTCCAAAGCCACTTTCGTTCCAAGTCCGACGCGCCTGCAACGCGGCTTCCAATACGCAGGCCGCTCCAACATCCCACAAAGCGAACTGCGCACGCGCCCACCGCCAACGGCCAAATGATCATCATTGAGTCCAGTGAAATTTTTGCGCCAGTGGTGGCGAAGAAAATCACGTAGGTGGTTGGCAAAATATTATCAATGGAGGAAAATAAACGGCGCGACGTATTTGGCGACAAATTAGTCAGCGCAAATCCAGCGGTAATTCCCACAATAAGCGGCGCGACATTCAGCAACTTTCCCGATAACGCAATAGCGAACCCAGAGATGACCATGACCATGTCAAGTCGAAAGCGAGTGCGCTTGGCGATCACGCCCAACACCAACGCAAAGATCAATCCAATAAGAAGCGAACCCACAAGATGCCAAGACACGCCAAAAGTTGCCTTCCAAGCAGTGTCTTGTGATTGGCCCGAGGTCCATACCGCCAACATTGCGCTGATGACAATGACCAGCACAAGATCCTTTAGAACAACCATGGCCAAACTTGTTTGCGCAAATGCTCCGCTGGCTTTTGTCTCGCGCAGAATGGCCACCACAACCGCAGGACTGCTGGCGCTGATCAACGCGGTCAACACCGCAACCAAAAACCAACGCTCAGTTGGGGTTCGCTCCGCCAAAAATGGAACCGCGCCGAACCATGCGACCACAAGCAACAACACGCCCACGCACAAGGCCACGCCCACTGACTCGAAGGCAAGCATTTTGCAAATGCGCGACCCCGCTGTTCGCAAGAATGGAATTTTTAATTCACTTCCGGCAATCAGTCCAATCAAACTGACCGCGAGCGCTTGCACAAATTCCAAGTAGTTCAACTCAGCTTGCGGAACCAAGGTTGGAAATCCCTTGGGCAACCATGACGCAAGCGATGGGCCCACCACTATTCCAAACAAAAGATAGGCCGTCACGCGTGGTAGCGCGATGGACGCCGCCAATTCGCCAGCAAGAAATCCGCCCATGACCAACAATCCCATGGAGAGCGCCGCGTAGTGCAGACCTGGTGGAATTTGCAAACTGAAATTGCCAAAGACATCGATCGTTCGGACATTTTCCATATCAACATGTGACCAGCGCAAAGCTCCCACCGCGCAAATGGTGGCAAGCAATGTCAATACAAGTGTGAGCGCACGCTTCATGGTTGGCGCTTCCACAAAAGAGGAATGACATTGCTGAACACGCCCACCGTGGCCACCACCAGCAACATTGTGCTTTGCACATTGTCCGTGCGCTCAAGCAGCGACGCAATAGCCAGCGGAATTGCGATGGGCGCTTGGCGAATGGTTGCAAAGTGAATGGAGTCCGCGCCGCGTTCAATCCATGTATTGCCGCTGAACAGGCGCGTGGTTGGAACTTTAAACACAACGCGAAATGCCAGCACAAGCGCGGCGATAATCCATGGCCACCACGCGACAATTGGATTGACCATGGCGCCGGCAAGAAGAAAAAAGATGCTGGCGACCGCGGTTTCACTGCCAGTGATCACGCGCTCAAGTTTGCGCATGGCTCCACTGCGCATGTTGGCAATCATCACGCCAAGCGCGCACGCGCCGAACATGGGTGAACCATCCAACACCGTGGCCACGCCCGCGATCAATGCCAGTGTGCCAATGAGCGACACAATGATGCGCCCATCATTCCAACTTTCGCGTTGCAGAAGAAGCCGCATGGCCATGGCGCACACGCCCGCCACCAACAATGTGATGATGAAACCAAGCGAGCCCCATCCAAGATTGAGCGCGATGGTTCCATCTGAAAGCACTGATGTATTGAGGGACACAATTCCGTGAATGGTGATGGCGATGATCACCGCCAAGCCGGCGCCCGCTTGTGTCAGCGTTCCCAATCGCGGCGAACGCGCGTCAAGTCCGCGCAATGAGCGCAACTCCGCGGTCCATCCAATCGTGGCGCATCCAATCAAGACGCACGGAAAACACAACGCGCCCCATGTGGCTTCGGGCGCGATCCATATCAACGTCACGGCAGTGATGATCACGCCAGTGCACACGCTTGCCACGCAATCCACGGCGATCCATTTCCATAAAACCGCAGGAACTTCCGCCATGATGGCGCGCTTGGCTTGCAAGCCAACCAACAAACCAATCCAAGCCAATCCAAGTTGCAACAATGGCCGAAGTTCCGTGAGTGATTCATTGGTGAGAAAATGAAATCCAATCGGACCAAGTAGCAACCCCACGCCGAAGAACATCCAGCCGCCGCCAATCAAGGCCGCGACGATTGGAATGCGTGAAAATTTTGCGGCCCTGCGCGTCAACGCCAACGACGCCAAACCAAACACAAGCGCGCCAACGGCCAGCACTGAAAGCGCGCGCATATTTTCATCAGCAATATTTTGCGCCGCCACAAAGTTGATCACAGACCCAGGCCCATGACCGTTTCTAATGGAAGCGTCACGGCGATGGGACGGCGTTCAATTGACAACTGCGAAAGAAATCGCATGAGGTCGTCAATTTGCGCGCGCGTGGCGATTGAAAGCACAACACGGTTGCCCGTGGATTGTGGCAGCAACGCGGCGAGCCCAGCGAAGATTGGCATTTCAGAGCGGATGATTGTTCCTAAGCCGCGGCTCTCAAGCACCGTCGCACCTTGAATGTTGGCGTCCAGCAGAGCGGTCACTAACGGATCAAAACTCTCCTCGGTTCGTGCGATCAAAATCAACAGCCGCTCATCGCGCGCTGGCCGTTCAATTTTTGGCGCGCTATCCATGACGCTTGTCCTCTTCAAGAAGCGTGGCCAGTAGCGCGTCGTTGTTTGCGGCGTTTTTAATTCGCTTGCGTGTGTCGGCGTCGCAAGCAATACGGCTTAGCCGCGCCAGCAATCGAACATGTTGCCACGGCGTTTCGGAATTTCCCACCAATGTAAAAATAATATCCGCGGGCGGATTGGTGTAGTCCAACAATAAACCTTTGGGCATGACGCAACATCCAACAACTGTTTGCTTGGCTCCCACCACCACCGCATGCAGAAACGCAACGCCTTCTGGCGTTGACACGGCGCCGCTTCGCATGCGCGCTAAAAACGCTTGTTCCAAAGTGGTTTCGGCCAAGCCAACCGCGGCGGAAACTTCTTGGCACACGGAACGAATAAACAAGTTTATTTCTGGAGATGGATCAAGTCGTTGAACCAATTTCGGATTCAAGAACTCGCTCAACATGCGCGCAAAGTATCACTTGGCGCGCGGGCACGCAATATTCATCGCGATTTCAGATACGCGATCAAATTATCCAATTGTTCTTTGGTCAGCGACACGGGCGGCATGCTTGCGGGATATCCCTTGACAACTTTTGCCTGCGGACGCTCGATGGATTCGCGCAAGTACGCCTCATCCGCGACCACTGTGCCGCCATCGGCAAGTTGCACGGTGCTGTTGTACAGCTTGTCCAAATTTGGCGCCAGTTGAGACGAGCCAACTTGATGACACACCGCGCAGCCTTGCGCCACGAACAATTTCGCGCCTTTTTGCACGTCGGTCAAGCCAACATCTGATGTGCTGGCTGGCATGATCAGCAACACTTTAATCAGGCCGCATGCGATCAAGAACACGATGAAGATGGCCACCAACCAACCGCCAAAGAAGTAGCGCGAGTTCATGAAAAATTTCACCAACATCAGTGACACAATGATCACTCCAAGAATGGGCGAGAGCCAATCCGCGCTGATGAGTTGCGGAAAGTGCGCGCTGAGCATCATGAACAACACGGGAAACGTCATGTAATGGTTGTGCATGGAGCGCGTCTTCGCCTGCTTGCCATATTTCAAATCATGTGGCTTGCCCGCAAGCAGCGCCTTCATAAATTTTTTCTGATTGCGAATGATGTGAACAAAAACATTCGCCGTCATAGCGCTGCCAAGCATCACTCCCACTTGCAGAAACACCGCGCGGCCATTGAAGTATTGATTGAAGTACACCGTTGCCGTCATCAACAGCGCGAATGACAACAGCACGGCAAGGGCGGGAATTTCCTTTAGTTTGCTGCGCCAAATTGTGTCGTACACCAACCACCACGCGACGATTCCGCCCACGCTCATGCCGATGGCGCCCCAACCTGTGAGCGCCGACTTTGACGAGTCGAGCAGTGGCGCACCGCCGTTGATGTAGAAAACCGAAATCAACAGCAACGTGCCGGTGATCCATGTTGTGTAGGACTGCCACATGAACCAATGCAGTGGCGCGGGGATGGCGCCGGGATTGATCACGCGCTTTTGCAAATGAAAAACACCGCCACCGTGCAACATGTCAAGTTGCCCCAACAAATCCTTGTCTGTATTTTCATCGCCAGCCTTGGGCGCGATCAGGTTCAACTCCATCCACGTGAACAAAATGGAATTGCCAACCCACATGATGGACGCAAGCACATGCACAAAGCGAAAGATGACACTAAGCCAGCCAGCGATTTCATATTCCATGAGTGATGTTTAAGATAGCCGCTGAATCGCTTGATGTATTTTTTGGAGCGTTGGTTGGGGCGGGATCTTCAGTTGGAGGTGGCGCATTTGAAGACGCATCCGGCACAGCTGGCGCAACAATGGCCGGCGAATTTTGTGGCATGGGTGGAAAGTTCATGGGAGTTCTGGGATTCAAACCGTTCAAGAATCCAAGAGCACCAACGACCATTGCATACACAAACCACACCGACACAGAAACAATTGCAACGAGCGGCACCAATACCGCAAACGCCGTGCGCCAGCGCGAAATTTTATGAAGCGCAGCAAGCGCGGACACCATGGCCACGGCCATCCACACAAGGCTGATCAATGAAAAGTAAAATCCGCATATAGGAACCGCGCAAATAATAAAAGTTCCAGCGCAATACTGTGTGGCGCTAAGCGTGTGCCCAATCGTGTGGCGCGAGGGTCCGTTGATGCGAATCAGCGCGTGTGTGATCAGACCCCATACTAGAAAAAATAATTGCTGTGCAATCACCAAGACCACTGAAAACGCAAAGACACCCAGGATAGTGGTGAATATCTCTGCACTCGCCGAAGGCGCCTGACTACGGCTGCCTGTAAAAATAGGCACCAATAAAGCAATCAAAACAAATAAAATCAAATTTAAACTAGCGGAGATCAAACAGAGAAACGAAAACCACAGTGCGCCACGCAGGCCCCGCTTCTGCGTCATGGTGTTGCCAATCCTTGATGGGGCACCCAGAGAATATCCAACCACTCGCCAGAACGCGCGCCATCGACCAACGCGGCGTCGCTCGACCCATACAAACTCCTCTTGCATTGCTTGCGAACCATCGGTTCCCTCAATCGGACGCGCGCACATTTGATTTAGTTGAATTGCGCTTTGACAACCGGTGCAAGTGAATTCATGCGGTGAAGTCAACGACGCGATGTATTCGCCCGGATACGCGCAGTCACAATGTGGACAAAGAAACTGCACAAATTCGCGGCGAAATTGAAAGTCTTCAAAGCGCCACGGGTTGCCACACTCGGGACAATCTCCTTGCGGCAAGCCCCACAATTCATAATTACACCCACGGCATCGCATGCACTGAATAGTACTTTAATCTGTCGGCAATTTTGAAGGCGTCAACACTTGCGTCGCTGAACGCTTGCGCAATTTGTCGATAGGCGACTGGGGATTGATTGCGGGCGTGGTAGTTGGATTGAGTGGGCATGGTCCAAAATTGTTGAGCATGCTTCCCAAATCAGCTGCATCAACCGAGCCATCGTTATTAAAATCCGCAGCGCACGGGGCGGCGCATAAGCCATAGTAGGAAAGCATAATTCCCAAGTCAGAGCTATCAACATAGAACGATTGATTCAGGTCATACATGCATGCTTGAGTGATAAAATTGGCGGTCAACACCGTGTCGCCACTCAGCAATATCTCGCTTTCAGAATTGGACGGATCAAGCACAACTCCCTTTGAATTGCTCACCGACCAAGAAACAAATTCATAACCGGATTTCGCCTGGGCGCGAATTGGAATTGGAACGCCCTTGAAATACACGCCAAGCCATGGATATGTATTTGTGGGCACGCCCACCGTGGTGTCTTCAAGTGCGATGGTGTTGATGGTGACCGTGCCTTGAGTTGTTTCGTTGACATTCACCGTGAGATTGGCGCTGCCGCTTAAAGAAAACTTAGAGACAATGTGCGAGCGCACGGCCGCGGGCCGCAACTGCACATAATTGCGAATGCGCGCAAGGACTCCCGTCCAATCAATAGGTTGGCGCCAACGTAAAATGTGTTCATTCATGTTGGGCGAATAAGTGGCTTGAAATTGATCTAGCGTTGCGGTTGCATTGCTGGCGGAAAGCGATGTGTTTAAAAGATCGGCAAAGCGATTGATGAACTTGCGCCTGAAGGTTTGATTATCAAGAGCTTTTCTCAACAGGCGCGTGCCAACTTCGTTATTGCTCCAATCACTGCCGCTGTCTGTGGTGGCGTGCGCAAGCGTGTTGTGATTGGGACCGTCACCGTAGCCAATCACATAAAAAAAGTCCAAGCCAAGTCCAAAGTCGGTGTCATACAACAACCAGCGCCAACGCCCATCAAGACGTGGGTTCGCGCCCGCTGAGGTGTTTGGCGTAACGGCGCGCCAAACACGCTGATTGTTGCCGGGCCAATCAGTGTTGCCGCACCAAATCTCCATCGCGTTGTAGTCAATGTAATTGTCAATATCTATGCGGCTTGCAAGCGCGGCGTAACCAGCGGCGGATGCGAACTCGTTTTTCCCGGCACGGTTGATGATGTCTGTGAAATCAGAGACCAGCGCGGGCTCGCCACTATCAGCGCTGGGCCAACTTGAGTTGCATGAGCAAATCTCGAGTTGCGAAAATTGCAGATCGCTTAATCCATAATGATTCAGGTAGTAGCCCTCATCAAAGCGGTCGCGCAGATTGTGAACACCCCAATATTCGCCATCTAGAAAAACAACCACGGGACGCACGTGTTGGCGATCAATACCGGTTGGCGCGGCAAGCGTGCTGACCAGCGCGTCGCGGAAAATAGATTGGCCCCAATCATTACCGCTGTTGCGCAACAAGAATGTGTCGAAGGTGGAAATAGTTTTGTCGGAAAATATTTGGTGCGCAAATGGAACCTTGCCCGTGGGATTGCGCGAGTAAATTCGCAGTGATTTGCGAGGACGATTGACCGTGGTTCCGCCGTGCAGGCGAATTCCAATCTCGCCCTGAAAGGCCAGCGCACCGCCAGTTTCGTAAAACTCAATGTGGCCTGGGCGCTCCCACTCGCTTCCATCTTGTGAATAGTTGGTGTTATTTCCAACAACATAAATACCTGTCTCGGCGCTGAAAAAATTCTCTTTGCTAGAGGAAATGGAAACCACAGGCAATGAATATCGAGCCGCCGCAAGTGGATCAATCAAGTACGACTGCGTGGTGATGCGGCTTGGAAGCACATCGGTTTTGAACACGCGCGCGCGCAAGACATTGATCTTGTACACCTCGCCGCTGGGTTGCTGCCAACCTTCGTAATACGGCGCGCCAACCTGCTGATTGTTGGTGCGGATCATTGAAATTCCATTGGCTTGCCCCACCCTGCTGGTCAGCGTGATGGGCGCGCTGTACACCGGCGAAGTTGTGGTTGGATCAGAGCCATCAAGCGTGTAGCGAATGGTGCCGCCAACAACTGTTGACGTGATGGCCACGGTGGCGGACGTGGTTCGCATTCCGCCGGCCACGGAAAATATTGGCTGAGCAAGCGTTTCAGTTGGATATCCAGTTGTGGTGTTGGCGGCGCCAGGAGTTGCTTGCGTGAAAAAATACAACGGGCCAGTGCCATCGGGTTGCCTACCCATGGACACGTCGCGCCCGATTGCGGTTGACGGAAATTGATCCACCAATACGCCCGCGGAATTGGTGAGCAAGATTGGCTCGCCACTTGCACTAATGGCCCAACTGGTATGTATCTGCGGACCATTGGGGCGATTCTTGCTTGACGCCCACACCACAAGCCGCTGACCTGGTTGAATGGAGACGTTTCCAAAGAGCCACTTCAACGGAGTGCTTGCGTTGTCGGACAGCGCCCAGCCTTGCAAGTTCACAGCCGCGGAATCTGGGTTGTACAACTCCACCCAATCAGAGGAGTCGCCGTTCTCATCTTTGGCGGTGAGAAGATTGGAGGCCATTATTTCATTAATGCGCAAGTCCGCAAGCGCGGTGGTGACCAGCGATGCGATGCAGACAAGCGCGGCCCACAACTGTAAAAATGGTTGGGGGCGATTGATGCGCAACATGGCAACACCATAACCCACGCCATGGGTGTGCACAACAAATTAAAATGATTTTCACAAATTTTTCAATATTTTTGGATAGAACGCCGCTTCACAAGAGCGTTGTTGCGCCTCAAAAGCGTTTACGCGTCGCAATCAAGCTAATTCACGTAATGCAGTGTGGCAATAATATTTCACCGCGTCGCTCATGGCTGGCTGCAACTCATCCAATTCACGCGCGTCGCACCAACGAATGGCGTGATGTTCCGCGGGCGCGAGCGTGGCCTGCCCCGCCTTCCCTACTTTGGGCCGCGCGAAATAAATCATTCCAATGTGCTCGTGCGTTTCGTTAATGCGGTGAATATCCAGAAAGCGCGGACCAATCAGCGCACGCGTGCCGGGACCCGTTGTGGGAGGCCGCTCGCCAATCAACTCAACGTCAAGTCCGCTTTCTTCTTTGGTTTCACGCAAAGCCGCTTGCTCTGGGTCCTCATCAAGTTCAATATGGCCGCCAAGCGGCAACCAGCGATCCAACTTCTTGTGATGAATCACCAAAACTTTTCCAGCGTGCACAACAAAAATAGCCACGGTGAAATCAATTTTTTCGTGAATGTGCGCCATTCAAAAATTACGGATTTCGCGCCACGCGAAAGCCAATAAAGTAATAGCGACGTTCTGGGTCGTAGCCATAACGATACGACGCGCGGCATCCATATGGAAAGCCAACCCAGCCGCCACCGCGCAACACGCGGCCAGAAATGTCCGTGCGATTTGTTTTTTCAGCCGGACCCTGTGGATCCACAACTCCTTTTTCGCCCGCTTTGTAATACGCGCCTTCGTACCAATCATTGGTCCATTCCCACACATTGCCAAGCATGTCATAGAAGCCAAGCGCGTTGGCCGCCTTCATGCCAACTGAATGTGAGGTTTTATTTGCGTTGCCGGGATTCCACGCGATTGCATCTAATTCACCGTAGCGTGGCTGGTTGTTGCCGGCGCGGCACGCGTATTCCCATTGAGCTTCGGTTGGAAGCAGAAGTCCGGTCTTCTCACAAAACTGTTGAGCATCGATCCAAGAAATGGTGTCCACCGCAAGCGTGCTATCCACCATCGCTGCTGATGAGGTCTTCGCCTGCGCCTCTTCCTTTGTAAGTCCATCCTTCATCAACATGGCGATCAGCGCATCGTTCGGATTTTCAACTTTGCAAATACTTGGATTATTACCCATTGCCGCGACCCACTGCGGTTGAGTGACTTCGGTTCGACCAAGATAAAATGGCTTGCTGATTTTAACTGGATGGGCTGGCTTCTCATTTTCCTGCGCATCGCTATCCGACACACTCATGCCCATCGTAAATTTGCCAGGTGGCACCAACAGCATTTCAATGCCAGTGCCCTTGTCTTTCACGCGCCACGGTAATTTTGTATCAACGATCCGTTTGAGCAAATTAGGATCTGTGACAACTTTCGGATCTGGATTTTGTTCGATTACTTCGGCCCATGAAAGCGCGGCAGAGGCGTCCGCTTGCACGCTTGTATCAGATTTTTGCGAAGGACTTGTCGCACCAAGGGTGGCCCACAGGCACAAAGTCATGCTCATGGCGGAAATCCCCAATTTCATATGTGTATCTCTCATGCGCTACAGAATAACTACTTGCGCACATCTTGTGATAATAAATATTCTGAGCAAAATGAAAGTGGAATAAAATCGCGTCGCGTCGCGCCATCGGCAAGAGTGAAGAAAACTACGGAGTTCTTGCCACTCGAAAACCAATACCGTAACTGCGATAATTGGTATCGCAACTTGCGCGAGCGGACGCTCGGCAACCACCGGAGTAATTGAACCAACGTCCACCGCACAACACGCGGTTCGTTCCATTGATAGGTCCCGAAGGATCGATTTGGTTTGCCGCGGTGTATGGCTCATACCAATCCAGGCACCACTCGCTCACGTTTCCAAGCATGTCATAAAATCCAAGCTCGTTCGCTAAAGTTTGTGCAACCGCGTGAGTTGTATTTTGTGAATTTTTTGAATACCAAGCGATCGAATCTAGGTCGCCATAGGTCGCCGCTTTCGTGCCCGCACGGCAGGCATATTCCCATTGCGCCTCAGTTGGCAAAACAAGTCCATTGCCTGCTTTCTTCAAGAAACTACTTACTTTCTGAAATGTCACCGATTCAACGGGGTGTTCGCCGCTTAATTTAAAATGGCCAGCTTCTTCCCCGGTCACTTTAGACCACTGCGCTTGAGTGATTTCGGTGCGACCAAGATAAAAAGGCTTGGTCAAGGTCACTTCATGCGCGGGCTTTTCTTCGTCAGTCGCCTCTGTGTCGCCAGGACTTGCGCCCATGATGAATTTTCCAGGTGGAACAAGCAACATTTCTATGCCGGCGGATTTGTCTTTCACGCGCCACGGTAAACCCGTAGCTTTTATGCGCGCCAGCAAATCCGCATTGGTAACAACTTTGGGATTTGGATTTTGCTCAAGCACATCAGCCCATTCAAGCGTGGTGATTGGCGTAGTTGCTATTTCAGTTGGCGCCGCAGCAGTTGCAGCGGGCGCGGTTGGTGTAGTTGCGATTGTGGTTGGCGCGATCGTGACTGATTTGGATGAGGACGTAGTCGCTATTGCGGTTGGCGTCGCCGCGGTTGCAGCGGGCGCGGTTGGCGTAGTTGCGATTGTGGTTGGCGCGATCGTGACTGCTTGGGAGGAGTCCTTGGTGGTAATTGCATCTGCTGGGGCAGCTTTAGCCTTCAATTGCGCTATACGAATTTGAATTTTCTTCTTCACATAATCAAATAAAGGTTTCATTTCCGGTGCAACTTGCGCGACCTGAGCATCCATTGACTTGAGCCGTTGACGAAGTTCCGCGAGACTTGTGGACTGCATCACTATGAAGGCGGTTTGCTTGGCACGTGCGCGAGTTGCCTCAGGCAATGCCGCGATTTCTGGATCTTCGTCAGTTGCGGAAGCAGGCTTGGTTGATGTTTCCGACGGAGTTTGAGCCGATGCGTTTGCATGACTGGTTTCGTTGGCGCTTGTCAACGAAAGCGTTGCCGTGTGCGCCACAGCGATTGCAAGGAATAACCTAAGAAATTGCGCATATCTCATGCGGTGCAGAATACATTGCATGTCAGATTTTTTACGGTGTAAATCAACCACTTGGTGGACGAACATCAGCCACTGATTGGACGATTTGCAGAAGGCGGACGACACCCGATACGGCTGAATGTTTTCGCGTGGCGCGTTACGGGCTACAAATTACGGCTTCCACTGCGCAAGTTTGCGGCGCGCTTGCAACACGCGCACGTCTGGGTCCACCACAATTTGCGCGGGCGCGAACGGAGTTTTAATTTCTATGGTCGCCTTGGATTGATCCGTGCCGTCCGCGCCAAGCGTGAGCTTGGTTAGAACACGCGGAGCTGGTGGCGCTGTTTCTGGTTTCGCCGCTGCGTCATTTGCGGGAGCATTATTTGCAGCATCAACAGCGACAACTGGCGCGGCATCTTTAGCCGCGCTTGCATCGGCAACTTTAGAATCCGCTTTCGCAACAACAGGCTTCTTGCCTTCCACCGCAACATCGACGGTCACGGTTCCAGTCCCAACATTCTCAATCACCGCGGTGGTGGTCCACATTTCTTGCTCGCCCGCCGCGCCCGCAACCGGGCCAGTGATTTTGGCGTCGCGCACTTTGAACTCTGGCAACACCACGCGCTCAAACCACTGCGTTGTGAACGCGTCAAACGCCGCAACATCAGTGGCGTGCTTACGCATTACGGCGACAAAATTCTGCAGCAGCGGAAAGTCTGGACCGTTCTGGTACTGCGCAATAAAATCTTTCAAGCCCGCAAGCATGGCGTCGCGGCCCATGTGATCCATCAACATTGCAAAGACCCAACCGCCCTTGTCATACGTCACGCTGTTGTCGCCAGGACGAGTTCCAGAAATGCGCACAAGCGGCCGCTCGCTATCGGCGCTACGTGAATTCACATACGTGTCCTCCCACTCGCGCAAAACATGTTGCGCGGCATCATCGCCGCGGCACTCACGCGTCAACATCCACGCGCTGTAGTTGGCCATGCCCTCGCTTAAAATATTTCCACCAAGACCCTTCCCCGGCATAAGCATGTTGCCCCACCATTGATGTCCAGTTTCATGCGCGGTGACAAAGAACACGGCGTCCACATCTTCGCCGCGACCGGGCCGCGAAAGAAAACCAATCGACTCGCTGAATGTGATATTGCCTGGGAAACCCTGGGCGTAACTGGCAAGACCGGGAAATTCCGTCAGACGCAATTCCTTACGGGGAAACGGTGCGAACCACTCTGAATAAAAGTGGCGGCATTTCTCCAGCGTGTCCTTCATGGTTTCAACATTCCATTCATGTTGCGAGTTAAACCACACCGCAACGCCATCGCCCTTCTTCACATCAAGCGGGCCGCCGCAAATATTGAAAAAGCGAACGGGGTGTTCCGTCTTCCACGTCACAGTCTTGCGGTCGCCGTTTATTTTTTCATCGATGGCTTCGCCGCAGGCGTTCAACTGCCAATTCGCTGGACCCGTGACGCGCATCTCAACGTTGCTTCCCCATGCGGAACCAAAGGCCGGATCTTTCATGCGCTTCCACGCGTCGGGCTCGGGCTCCTTGGGATCGGTGTCGTTGCGCTCATCAACACCAACGCCTTCCACGTAACCAACATTGGGCAACATGCTTGGAGAAAAACTTGTCAGCACAACGCCACTGGGCAACACAAACTCTCTTGTGCCGCCGCCGTTACGCGTCCAACCATTTGGAAAAATTCCGTCCCACGTAAAACCAATTTTCACCGTGTCGCCCTTGGCCAGCGGCTTGGCGGGAGTAAACACCCACAAGCCCGCGCGATTTTCAACGTATGGCGCCACGGGATCCGCGTTCTTTTGTTGCGGCTCAATGGGCGCGTCGTTCAGCGTCCACTTTAGATTTTCAAAATGCGCGCCAGGCGTAAGCGGAATTTGCTCCATAGGCGTGTCGCGTTGATTTGAAAGCACATAACTGCCCTTCACTTCAAGGCGACGAGTCTCAGGAAAAATCGCAACGTCCGCGTCGACCGAATCAATTTTGGGAACTGGCGCGTCGCGGAAAGTAAGTTCGTTGCGCTTCCAGTAGTCGCGCTCCTTGCGCTCCATGACCGCGCCTTGAAAGCCCGCGCGGCTTTGCATGAACACCCAACCACCAATCACTAACCACGCGATCACAAGCGGCGACACACGCAAAAGTATTTTGCCAATGCGCGCTGGCTGAAACGAATCAATCACGCGCTGCAAGTCACGGGTGCGTCGCGGATGAAACGCGATTGCGCCAAGCGCGAGCAGTGCCGCTGTGTAAAGCACAAACACACGGTTGGCAATAATGGATGGCCGCAGAAATTCAAGTCGATCAAGATCGCTCCACACCAACGTGCGCCACATATTCCAGTTGGTGGCCCAATTTAAATAGCCGCGCGTTTGCAACCAACCCGTCAGCACCAGCGCGCCAAGACCCACGGCGTATGTGGCGTAGCGATTGCGCACAATGCCGTGCGCCAACGCAATGAACGCGCACCAGAAAATAAGCGTTGGAAGCAGCACAAATCCCCATAAATTCAGGAACACGCCAATTTCAATTGGCACCATGATTCCCGTGTACATCCACTGCACCACAATCACAATCACACAGCCAATGAATGATGCCGCGGCGATGATGGCGGCAATGACGGTGTTGGCGAAAATTTTTCCAGCAAGTAGCGCGATGGTTGGCACGCTACTGGCGCGCACAATGGCCGCGGCGTTGTAACGCTCCTCGCGCGTGAGCGACTCCACCGTGTAGAACAAGGTAAGAAACACCAGCAACAAGGTGACGGTGTTGAATGAGCCCGCGGCAAGCGTGCCTGATGTGGCCAAGCGAACGGTGCCAAGCCAAACTTCGTTCACCGCGTTACTGCCAACAATTTGCAGAATAATGAGCGGCGTGAAAAGCCAAATGCCCGGACTGCGAAGTAGCGCGCGCACTTCGTAGCGAAGAACGGCAAGCGTGCCTGCGATCAAACTTGGCGCGCTCATGCTCATGCCCATCGCATCAAGTCGAAGTGCGGGCAATGATGTGCTGGCAAGTGGCGATGCGGCTTTCAGATTTGTTTGCGAAGCGATTTGCAATTGTTGTTCAGCGCCATTCGCGCCAACAGTTACTGTGACTGCGCGCATTGCGGACGCCGGCGTGACGCCGCGAATTCGCTTGGCAATAATGCCTGCCGAAATCCACGCGCACACAACGCCGAACACGCACCACCCCACGCGACTCATGGCGAACAACGGATCAACGCCCATAGGCGTGGTGTTGTAATAGTCAACGCCGCGATCGGCTTTCAACCATGTTTCAGTCAGCCAACGATTACCCGCGGGATCAAGTTGCATCAGCAGAACATTTGCCCAATGCGGCAACCACTCGGGGCTCCAACCCCACAGAAATAGCGCGCCTAGAAGCAGAATTGCAATGGGCAACAAGAAAACTAAAATCGCTTGGCGAGTCCAAATGCCAAGCAACATGGACGAGCCCGACACTGAAAGCAGAAGCGGCGCGCCAAACACAATGGCCGGCCAAATAAAATTCCATAAGGCGAATGGACCGCGACTGCGCTCGGGATCATCGATTGGCCACAACTGAAACAGCGCCGTTTGAAGCGCGACAAAAATACACAGCGACACGGTCACTGGAATCAGCGTGCCAAGCCAGCGGCCAAGCACATATGCGCGCGCCGACAGTGGCGTGGCAAGCAACATGCGATCCACGCGGCGATCGGCGTCGGCGATCAGCGGCATGCCCGCGGTAATAGCGGCGAAAAACGGAAGTAGTAAACCAAGCAGTGCCGCGTCAATGAACGCGGCGTTAAACATGGAGTTCATCCACGCTTGCTTGCCGCCGGCGGTCACGTCACCCGCTTGCACGCGAACATTGCCCACGACAAATCCAAACACGAGCAATCCAAGTAGCACCGTGAAGATGATGTAGATCGGTCGGCGCCACGCAGTGCGCGTGTCAACCCACGCGATTGCAAGCGCGCGCGACAATCCGCCGGCGCCAGTCATGGTTGGATTGGTGTCTGCGGCGGGAAGTAGAGTTTGTTTGTGTTGAATCAAGCTCATGATGCGATTCCTAATGAGATGCACGCGCAGGAAAGTTTTTTGGAAGTCACGTTCATGGACTTGCCTTGCAATTGCCCAACGACATCAGCATTTTGATTATTTAAAAACAATTCATGCTGTCTATCAACATGCGGCGCGCAACTGTGTGTTTGCAAATCTCGGTTCACGCCGCAACTCCCGCGTTGGCCGCGGCCGCATTTTCCGTGGCGCGTGCGCTTCGAATCAACACCAAGTACGCGTCCTCTAGCGTTGCTGGCGAAACAACAAAGCCCGCAGGCGCGCCTGTTCCAGCTGGCGCATGCACACGCACTCGATTGGTTGAACCCTCGCTCAAAATTGCCGAGGTCATCATGTGATTGCGCGCAAACTCATCCAGTTGATCGTCTGGAATAAATCCCTCAAACATGTGGCCGTCAATCGCCGCGCGCGCCGCGCTTGGCGAAGTATCCGCCACCAAGCGACCGCTTTGAATCACGCCCATGCGCGGACATAGCGTGGCCACGTCCTCAACAATGTGCGTGGACAAAAGAATAATTCTGTTCTTCGCCAACTCCGCCAGCAATCTATAAAAGCGATGGCGCTCTTCTGGATCAAGTCCGGCCGTTGGCTCATCAACAATCACCAAACGCGGATTGCCCGCGATGGCCTGCGCAAGTCCAAGTCGCTGACGCATGCCGCCGGAATATCCACTCACCTTGCGCTTGGCCGCGCGCGACAAATTCACACGCTCAAGAAGCGCCTCCGCAATTTTTCTACGGCCGCCAGGGCCATCAACGCCCTTCAACTTCAACATCAGTTCCAACATGCGTAAACCAGTCAGATCTGGAAAAAAGCCAAAATCCTGGGGCAAATAGCCAAGTTGGCGACGCACAATGCGCGGGTCCTTCACAATGTCCGCGCCATCAAGCGTGACGGAACCAGAAGTTGGTTCAAGCAAACCCGCAAGCGTGTTCATAAGCGTGCTCTTGCCGGCGCCGTTGGGACCAAGCAAACCAAACAGACCCTCGCCAATATTCAGCGACACGCCTTGCAGTGCGTTAACGGGACCGGGATAAATTTTTACAAGATTGTGAATTAAAAGCATATTGGTTCCTTAATGTTGCGAGAGTGATTGCGGTCGAACAACTTGGATGGCTTTGACCACCTGAGCATAAACAAATGCGACACCTTTAGAGAGCCACAGTGTGGCAGTAAGAAGCGCGAAGCCAATAAACGTGATCAACGCGCTGGAGAAATGTGACAAGTGAAAAGTTCCTTGATCGTCTGTTGTATATGGCGTGCCAAAGACTTGGATGGTGATGGGATCATCTGTCGTAATAGTGACAACGGAATTAAATCCCATCAGGGCGCCAATTCCCCAACTCATCAGTGCAAGGCCCGTGGCAAAGAATGAAATAACCACGGTAAAGAAAAAGAGCGCGACGGGGAAATTTCCGATTAAGAATCCAACCGTCAGCCAGCCGTGAATGTCTTTGATCCACAGCCACAGTCGCCGCCAAAATCCGTCCACGCCAGACACGTCCACGCGATATGCGCGCCGCGGCATGCGAATTCCAACCAAGGCCTCGATGACTTTTCCAAAGAACAGCGAAATGCCGCGCGCGCTTCCAAGCAGCACAATTAACAATGGAATTCCAAGCAGCGTGGGCAACAATCCA
>CAIKXA010000095.1 GCA_903831295.1 uncultured bacterium
GAACCTTCTTGCCAATCGATCAAGCACATCGAAGCCCGCGTTGTGGCGGGTTCCGGTGTACTCGGCTCCAGGATTTCCAAGACCAACAATAAGACGCATGGAAATTCAACAGGCTTACGCCTTCTTGTCCTCCTTCGCGGCAGCGCCCTCGGCGCCTTCCTTGTCCTTCTTGGCGGTGAGCACTTCTGGTTCGGCGACAGCGGTTGGGGCCGTGGCTTCGCCAGCGAGTTCTTCCTGCACAATGATCACGCGCGCGTAGGCGGAATGTGAATCGGTGACCGCCGTGATTCCAGCGGGAAGTTTGTACTCGCCAACGGTCAGCAAGTCGCCCTTCATGTTGGTCAGGTCGATGCGAATTTCCTCTGGAATGTCGCGCACCTTGCAGTTCACTTCAAGCTCGGTCACGTCGTGCGTAAGCACGGCGCCGGGACGCTTGGCGGATTCAGGTTGGCCGAAATAGTTCAAGCGAATTTTCACGGTCACCATTTCGTCCAAGTTCACGCGCGCAAGATCGACGTGAATGACATTGTCACCCAACCATCCAAATTGCAATTCTTTCACAAGGCATGTTTCCGTGGTGCCGCCTTCAAGGGCGATGTTCAACACGTGGGCGCCTTGTTGCAGCGTGTGCAAGGTTTGCTTGGCGTCCAGTTGCAGCGCCATCGGCTGGCTTCCGTGGCCGTACAAAATCGCCGGCATTTTGCCGCTTGCGCGCAGTCTTTTGGTGTAACGGGTGCCCAATTTTTCACGAGGTTGGGCTTGCAGTGTCGGGGTTGTCTTAGACATGAGTGAGATCTCCTATAAAAGAAAGTGACTTGGTAAAAGTTGAAATCGAAATGAAAAGTGAATGATTCTTCAGCGGGCTGATCCAAATGATTTTCCAAAGAGCGCGCTCACGCTTTGGTTGTGATGAATGCGATGGATGGCTTCGCCCAACATGCTGGCCACGGAGAGCACGCGCAATTTGTGCCGGATGGAGTGCAGTCGATTGTCGATTGGAATTGTGTCTGTCACTGTGACACTGGTGATTTCCGGCGCGGCGAGCCGCTCGATGGCTTGGCCAACCATAACGGCGTGGGTGCACGCCACATGAACGCTTGTTGCGCCGCGCTCACGAGCGACTTTGGCGGCTTCCACCACGGTGCCAGCCGTGGTGATCATGTCGTCGAACATGATCACTGAGCGACCCTTCACTTCGCCAATGACATTTTTCACTTTCACTTCGCTGCCGCTCTGTCGGCGCTTCTCAATAATGGCCAAGTCAATTCCCAAATGCTCCGCGAACATGTTTGCGATTTTGGCGTTGCCAACATCCGGACTCAGCACGATTGGATTCTCAAAACCGGGAAGCTCCTTGCGGAAGTGCTCAAACAGCACTGGACTTGCCGTGAGATGATCCACGGGAAGATCGAAAAATCCTTGAATTTGCGCGGCGTGTAAGTCAACGCACATCACGCGGTGGGCGCCAGCGGTGGTGATCAAATTCGCAACTAATTTGGCTGTGATCGGCACGCGGCCCTCGTCTTTGCGATCTTGGCGGGCGTATCCAAAATAGGGAATGACCGCCGTGATGCGGTTGGCGCTGGCGCGGCGCAGGCAATCAATATAGATGAGCAGTTCCATCAGGCTGGCGTTCACTGGACTGCATGTGGAAAGCACAACAAAGCAATCGCGGCCGCGCACGTCCTCATCCAACTTGACCAACAATTCGCCGTCTGGAAAAACCTTGGTCTCGCCGGCGCCAAGTTGCAGCTCTAGATATTTCACAATGCCATTGGCCAAATGCAGACCAGTGGTGCCGGCGAATATTTTCAGCGTGTCTTTGTCTTTGACGCTCATGGTGTGCTTTCCAGTGGAATGCGATTTCGCGCGCGCAGAATTCCGTCCACCTCAGCCAGTTGCGCTGGAGTGTTGATGCTGAGCACCTCTTCTTCGGGCACCGCGTTCATGACGGCGATATGCAAGCCGCGCTTGAGCAGCAGTTCAAAGACGTCAGTGATGTAGTACTCGCCGTTGGCGTTTTTGTTGGTGACAAGTTTCAGCGCCTCAAACAAAGCCTTGGTGTTGAATAGGTAGTAGCTGGGATTGATTTCTTTCAGTGCCAGTTGCGCGGGCGTCGCGTCCTTCTGCTCCACAATGCGCAGAAACTTTCCGGCGCCGTCGCGCTCAATACGTCCGTAGCCGGTGGCGTCTTTCACAATGCTGGTGGCTAGGCTTGCGGCGGCGTTCTCGCTGTGATGCTTTTGCCACAATTGACGCAGTGTTTGCGCTTGAATCAGCGGACCGTCGCCGCACAACACAAACACATTCTCGCCAAGCAGACCTTTTTCATAGACCGCGCGCGCTTGATCAACCGCGTGGCCCGTTCCTTGTTGCGGCGACTGCGTGGCAAAGTGGCACGCGGGCTTGTCGTTGACGAACGCGGCTTGCACAACTTCGGCGCGGTGGCCAACCACAAGCACAATTTCCTTGGCGCCAACTTCGCGCGCGCTTTGCACAACCCACTTCACCATGGGTTGACCAGCCACCGCATGCATGACCTTGGGCAAGTCGCTGTTCATGCGCGTGCCTTTTCCCGCCGCCAAAATAATCGCGGAGGCAGGCGAGGTTGAAGTGGTGTGGTTGCTCATGATGTGCTTTGAAATTGCGGCGACACTCAACACGCTTTCGCGCGGACGCTGTCTCTTGTGTGACCAGAATTGGCCCGCCTAGATTCGAACTAGGACAAGGAGAACCAAAATCTCCTGTGCTACCGTTACACCACGGGCCAAAATAAATTCTGTTTCAATGATATCGAATTTTATTTCGGATCAATCCAATTTGGATTGTGAGAAGCGTCTATTGATGTGTGTTGAATGTGTCGCTTGTGAATGTGCTCCGAGAAAGTCAACCTGAACCGAAGAGCCCGCACGCGCGGAACTCTTTTCGCGGCTCAGGGACCATTCCCCGCACCGCGGCTGTCGTCAAGGCAGGAGCGCCCGTCAGCCGCGACGGCACGCCCCGTGCGGCGCCGACTCTTGTGGA
>CAIKXA010000096.1 GCA_903831295.1 uncultured bacterium
TTGCGCGGGTAGCGCACAACATTTTCAATGCTCACTCAAATGTTCCGCGATCAAGCAATTCAAAGTCGTACAGCGCGGCAAGTTGCTTGCGATTAAGCGAACCAAGTTTGCCCAGCGTCGCAATCAGACCCTTGCTTTTCTTCACGCCAAGTTTGCCCATCATGGAGAACTTGGTTGCAAGAATGTCCTTTAAATTCGCAGTGGTGTTGCGGGCGTGGCCGCCAGGGAACATCACAAGCCCGCTGTCATGCGTGCCCGTATCAGTGGTGATCTTCACTTGCGTTGGAATTCCTTCTGGATATCGTCGATCAAATTCAGCGCCGCCATGTTCAAATTGAATCTTGGCCATCAGCGCCCGCGTGTTGGGATTAAAGATGGCCTCGGATCCGTAATCCTCCGGCTCCAACATGAGATTTTTCCACGCATCGTCGCTGCTCGCGCCAAGACCCGCGCGGCCATTTGACGCCACGCATTCAATGGCTTTGCGAAGCAACGTGCTCACAATGTAAAGCATGGAGTGGTCCGCGCTTTGGCGCGTCTTGGGATCGCGCTTTGCGGGATCGCCAATAATTCCAAACGCTGGTTCATACGCCGTGATCACGATACTTTTTATAGAATCAGGCTTCTCGGCCAACTCTGGATGGCGCTGCACCAAATCAATCACGCCTTGCAACGCGCCCGCGCTCTGGTGCTCATACAAGCCAAGTTTGAAATGCATTCCCATCACCGCAAAATCATCGCCTGACATTGACAGATGCAAATCAAATGGACTGTCGCCTTGCGTGGGTTGAAATTGGCGGAACATGTTTTCAGGATTGCGGAAGATGTCGCGCGGACCCATGAAGCCGCGCATGGATCGCTGCATGCAAAGCACCGCGAACTCCGTGCTGATTGCCGCGCTTGCACCCTTTGAGTCGCTGAGTTGTTTGCCAGCGCGGATGGCGCGCCATGGAATGGCGTGCGCCACGAACATGCCAATAGCGCCCTCGATTTCATCGGCAGTGGCGCCAAGAATTGCGCCGTACACCGCGGCGCTGGCGATTGCGCCGTGCACCACGTGATCAATCTTGTACGTCTTCAGGGAAAAAACTTCCGCCAAGCGTCCGCGAATTTCATCAATGCACACCATCGCTCGCAACGCCATCAGGCCGTCTTCTTTCGCAAGTTGCGCCGCGGCGATAGCCACTGGATAAAAATCATTGTGTCCAAACTCGCCGGCGGTGTGCTTGAGTTCGGGTCGATAGCCAAAGTTGGTTCCGTTGGAGTCCCACTCGCGCACCGCGGCGCAATTGGCCACGATGGCTTTTTCTGGCGCCACCAATTTGTCGCCGCCAAACACGGGCACGCCATTTTTGTCGCGGTAACCCAGCGCCTCTTTGCGCAGCAACACTGGCGCGTTGGTGCCAAGCGCCAGCGCGCTCACTCCGCACAACACCGCGTCGGTGTGGAACAAGGTGGTTCGATCAAGCACCGCTTGCGATGGCTTGCCGTCGCGCAAAAAATCAATCGCGTATTGACCAATGCCCAAAGCTTGGTTTGTGTTGCGGGCCAAAACGCGCGACGAAGTTGTTTCACTCATACAGGGAATATAGCGTTCAACAATTCCACCACACCCTTGCCTTGGGTGGCGATGGTTTCCAGAATGGGCCGACCCGCGGCCACATCAAGAAGTTCGCGCACCAACTTGGCCTCGCCGGCGTGATCCGCTTTGTTGGCCACGAACAAGTCGGCAATCTCAAGCAGCCCGGCCTTGTCCATTTGCACGGAGTCACCCATGCCAGGCACAACCACAACAATGCAGCGATCAACATGGTGGCGAATGGCAACATCATTTTGCCCCGCGCCAACAGTTTCAACAATCACATCGTTGTAGCCAGCCGCGCCAAGCAAACCCAAAATGTCGTTCAGCGTGGAATAGTCCTCGCCAACAATCGCCAGCGATCGGTAGAAAATTCCCTCATCCACGGCGTTAAAGTCCACGCGCAAGCGATCGCCAAGCAGCGCGCCGCTGGTGATTGGGCTCATGGGGTCAAAGGCGATCACCGCCAACTTGCTGCCACGCAATACACTTTCGCGCGCCATGGCGGCAACCAACGTGCTTTTGCCGGCGCCCGGCGCGCCAGTGATTCCAATCACGCGTTTCGGTTTTACGCGCGTTATTTTCGCATCAAGTCGATTGGCATGCGCCAACGAAATCATGCGGCCAAGTTGCGCGGTTGGGTGTGGCGTTGGATTTGATGGCAGGGGCGCGTAGTCGCGCACCGAGGCGCGCACGCTTTCAACAATTGGATCAAGCCCGGCGCCCGTGTGAAAAATCTGGTTCACGCCCGCGGCTAAAAGCACTTTCACATCTTCCTGCGGAATGATTCCGCCCACATTCACAATCATGTCGGGGCGGCCAACTTTGCGGCACTCATCCAGCAAACGCGGCACCAACACCAAGTGGCTGTTGCTCATCATGGAGCACGCGATGCAATCTGCGTCCTCGTCGCGCGCGCCAATGGCAAGACTGCGCGGCGTTTGCCACAAGCCGCTGTAAATAACATGCACTCCACTGTCGCGCAGAAGCCGCGCGATTAATTTCACGCCGCGGTCGTGTCCATCCAAACCCATTTTGCCCAACAAAACCCGCGGTCGATGCGGCAAGCCGCCGCATCGATCTTTTTTCTCAATTGCTGTTGTGGGTTCGGTGGTGGCGCGCATAAATGGGAAGACGGGTTCAGTTGAATATGAAGGAAATAAATTCTACTCAAGAGGCTTTGCGGGATCAGTTCTAGCGGGTGCCTCTTAAGAAGCGGACTTTGGTTGTGGATTATTTGTTTCAGAAGAGTTCATCGACTCTGCGGCATCGTTGGTTTCCGCGGCATTTTTCGCATGAGCCGTCCACCTGTCCGGCATCAGGCGATGCGCAATGGCGCCAATGATCAAATGCATATTCTTAAAATCGTGGTCATCCAATAAAATACGTTTGCCATCGCTGGTCACCACGTGCGCCGTCCATGTGCTGCGTCTGTCGCCTTCCTTGGCGCACCAACGACTCATGTCAATATCCACGATTTGCGCGGCGGAAAAAGTCCCAGTGGGCGTGCGCAGCGTTCCGTCATCTTCGAGCACAAATTGCTTGCGCGTAATTTGCAAAATTGGCCAAACAAAGAATGGGGTTCCAAGCACGCCGCACCCAATGATGTACAGCCACATTTGCAGGGTGCGGTCATAAGGAGAAGGTTTGGTTGGAGCTCCACCATTGCGGCGGGTGATTTCCTCCACCACTTTTTTGGCGGCGTTCCACTGCGCTTTTTCGTTCTCATTGAGATCGGCGGTGGCAGATTGCGTCTCGAACTTCTTCACCTGCTCTTTAGCCGTGTCCAAGGCCACGCAGTCGGCTTCAAGATTTGGAATTTTTATTGAGTAGTCGTACCAACCCCAAAGGCCGAATACCAAGCACAAGATCGCAAAGATGGCGTTGCGCCAAAAAACAAATGGTTGAATCGTTGTGCGAATAGGCATGAAATGTGATTGTAGCGAAGGGATGGATTTGAAGAGCGTAAGGGCGATGGGGGCAGTCTTTGGAGGCAGGCCACCTTGACGGATTCGGAATCCATTCCAAATCTTACGGCTTCCGGTATCAGCCGCAGCCAAGGGGTCGGGAGAGCGGTCTCCATGCTCGTCCGACCAGTGCAAGGAGGTCCATCCACATGCCGACTAGTGCCTTTGGGGTCAAACCCCCATCGCGTGCATACGCCCGAGTCGCTATCGGAGAGATCAACGACTCGGGAGATGTTTGTGAAGATGAATCAGCTGCAGCCCATGCTGTTGCCGCAGTTGAGACATCGATAGCAAGTTCCATTTCGAACAGTGATCGCTCCGCATACATCGCATGCCGGAGCGTCGCCCATGAGTTGGGCATTTGATTGGTCAAGCACGGATGCTGATTGGAGCACGCTGGTGAATTCTTCTTTGATCGTCACGGACGACGCCACTCCAGCCAAAGATTCGCCCGTCAATCGTCCAAGATCCTCCACAGACATTCTGTTCAATACACCGTCGGTCTTCACCGAGTCTTTGAACATGCTCGGCGCGGAGACTTGATCTGCCAAACCGCTCGATCCAATTCCAGTTACATCCGTGCTGGAAAAACGATTCGCCGGCTGATTCGCGGCGCCTTCCATGCGTTGTGTCCATTGCGTGTCCTCCTTGACAGGGTTGCTAAAACCAGGCGCGGGAACATCCTGCGCCTGATATGAAGCCGCGGCAGCTCCGCGCCGCGGTGAATTTTGTTCGCGATACCCGTGAATAAATTGCATTCCCATCCATCTGAATATGTAGTCCACCAAACTTTTGGCGAACGGAATATCCAAGTTGGATGTGATTCCCATTGGCTCAAAGCGTTGATGCGCGAACTTGGTGACCAGACTTTCAACAGGCACTCCATATTGAAGCGCCACGCTGATCGCGGTGCCAAGCGAATCCATCAAACCGCCAATCGTTGAACCTTCTTTGGCCATGGTGATAAAGAGTTCGCCTGGGCGACCATCTTCGTACAAACCAACAATCAGATAGCCCTCATGGCCAGCCACGTTGAATTTGTGCGTGATGCTGCCGCGCGTTTCTGGCAAGCGACGACGAAGTGGTCGCTCGATGATGCGTTCAACAACTCGCTCAACAACGCGTTCCACAAATTCACCCTTTGTGGCCGACGGCACAACAACCGATTCGGTCGCGGCCACTTCAATCACGCGATCAATTGTTTGCGTGCTTGATGAAAGCGTCTCGTGGATCACGGTGGTTGTGATGGAAGTGGATTCAGTCAGCTCCAAGCCGTCCATGTCCTCATCCTCTTGCTCCACATCGGTCTTGGTGTTCAAAGGCTGGCTCAACTTGCTGCCATCGCGATAGAGCGCGTTGGCTTTCAGGCCAAGTTCCCAACTCAATCGATAGGACGCGCCAACATCAGAAACCGTAGCTTCTGTGGGCAAATTGATGGTTTTTGAAATGGCGCCAGAGATGAAAGGTTGCGCCGCAGCCATCATATGAATGTGGCCGTCGGGACGGATAAAGCGCGTGCCAGTTGCGCCGCACTTGTTGGCGCAATCAAACACAGGCAAGTGCTCGGCCTTGAGAAGCGGCGTGCCTTCCACGGTTTGCGTTCCGCAAATCAAACGATTGAGCGTATCGATTTGCTTTTTCTTCAAACCCAATTTGCGTAGACCGTTGAACTTTGGATCGTTCTTGGCGGCCTCGGCGTTCACCCCAATATTTTCAAGAACTTGTTGCGGCATGCTCCATGCGGAGAAGGCGAAGCCCAATTCAAACATCATCGGCAATTGATTTTCCAACGCGACCAAATCGTCGCCGGTGTAACCCTTGGCGCTGAGGTACTCGCGCAAAGTGGTGGAGTCACCGTTGATTTCACCTGTCACGCTTGGAAGCGCGGTGTCAATGCTGAGCGTGCCAATGACGTGCGTCATAATTCGGTCGCTGATCTCATCGTTGTAACCCAAGGCCTTGATGGCTGGGCGCAAACTTTGATTGGCGATCTTGAAGTAGCCGCCTCCCGCGAGTTTCTTGAATTTGGTCAACGCAAAATCTGGCTCGACACCAGTGGTGTCGCAATCCATCAGCAAACCAATGGTGCCGGTTGGGGCGATCACGGTCACTTGCGCGTTGCGGAAACCAAACTTGGTTCCAAACAACAACGCGTCGTCCCAACACGCCAATGAACGTGCCAGCAAGTCGCTCGCATTTGATAGCGAAACCTTTCCAGCTTTGAACAAGGTGTGATCAATTGAAACAGGCCGGATTTCCAGCGTTTCCCACTCATTTGCAGCGCGGTCCACGCCGTAAGCGGCGCGGCGATGATTGCGAATGACGCGCAACATGCTCTCGCGATTTTCGCCGTAGCCGGCGAAAGCGCCGTGCTCCGCCGCAAGCAGCGCGCTGGCGGCGTAACTGCGACCGGTAAGAATGGCTGACAACGCCGCGCACACCGCGCGACCTTGATCGCTGTCGTATGGAATGCCGGCTTGCATAAGCATGGCGCCCAAGTTGGCGTAGCCCAATCCAAGCGTGCGATATTTCCAACTGAGTTCCGCGATTTCCTTGGAAGGAAACGCCGCCATCATCACGCTGATTTCAAGCACCGAGGTCCACAGGTTGATCGCGTGCTCGTAACCCTCTAGATCAAAGGCGCGCGTTTCTGAGTTGTAGAACTTGAGCAAATTAATGCTGGCCAAGTTGCACGCGGTGTTGTCCAAGAACATGTATTCGCTGCATGGATTGCTGGCGTTGATGCGACCGCCGGCAGGGCATGTGTGCCAAGCGTTGATGGTGCTGTCGTATTGCAGTCCAGGATCGGCGCATTGCCACGCCGCGAAATTAATTTGCTGCCACAGCTCGCGCGCTGGAAGTGTCTTTGAGATTTTTCCGTCGGTGCGCTGAATTAAATCCCACTGCGCGTTGGTGTCAACGGCGTTCATGAACTCGTCCGAAAGGCGGATTGAGTTGTTGGAATTTTGACCGCTCACTGTTTGATAGCACTCGCCGTTGAAATCGAAATCCAGTTTCAACTTCAGACGCTTGGCGATTTCCGCTTGCTCTGGCGTGAACTTTTTGGCGCCTTCAACAAGGGCTGCCACTTTGAGTTCCTCGCGAACTTTCCAATTCACAAACGCCTCAATGTCGGGATGATTCACGTCCAAGCAAACCATTTTGGCGGCGCGGCGAGTTGTTCCACCACTCTTGATCGCACCCGCGGCGCGATCGCCAATTTTCAGGAAACTCATCAGGCCGGAACTTTTACCGCCACCTGAAAGCGGCTCATTGTCGCCACGAAGTTGGCTGAAATTGGTTCCAGTGCCAGATCCATATTTAAACAAGCGCGCCTCGCGCGTCCACAAATCCATGATGCCGCCATCGCCCACAAGATCGTCGCGCACGCTTTGAATAAAGCACGCGTGCGGTTGCGGATGGCTGTACGCATCGGTGGCCAGTGAAACTGCGCCGGTGTCGTGTTCCGCGATCCAATGTCCTTGCGCGGGACCATTAATTCCGTAAGCCCAATGCAAACCAGTGTTGAACCATTGCGGACTATTTGGCGCCGCGACTTGATTGAGCAACATCCAGGAAATTTCGTTGTAGAACGCTTGCGCATCCTGCGGGGTGGAGAAGTAACCAAACTTTTCACCCCAGTGTTTCCAGCAACCAGCGAGCCGATGCACCACTTGCTTCACGGATCGCTCTGGACCAAGAACGGTTTTGCCGGAGGCATCCACTTTGTTCTTTCCAGTCGAGTCCACTTGAGGCACGCCCGCTTTGCGGAAATATTTACTCACCACAATGTCCGTCGCAAGCTGGCTCCATGACGCCGGGATTTCAGCGTCATTCATTTCAAACACAGTCGACCCGTCGCTATTACTTATGCGACTTGTTCGAGTGCTCCACTCAACGGTGCTAAAGACGTCTTGTCCTGGACGGGTAAATCGTGGCGTGATCTTCATGTTGTGCAATCCTTTAACGAGGTGTCGAAAATATTGGGAGAAAGCAGAAGGCGTGGACGAGTTAGAGAGCGCGTGGCGTTTGAAGTGTGAGCGGTTTGAGGTTCAAATTTTGACTCATTTGTCTTAATTATTTAAAGGAATCCGAAGTAACTTTTTAAGCTAAAAATTTAAATTTAAATCAACCCACAAAAAACACTTTTTTTGAGTCGAAGCATTGAAAATTACCCCAAAAACCACGATTCATCCGAATCTTACCCCTATCCATTGGGGGCGCAAGTAGCATAAACACACAATATTGTGATTTCGTAAATTTAATATGCAAGCCTATATGGAATCAACATTTGCGTATCGGTTAAATATTTTAAAACACACCATATTTTGTGTGCAAATCTTGTCGTTGGGGTCATGGAACACCACAAATGGTGTTTGTAATTCATTTTGCCTGCAAAACATGAATTTTTTTGTCACTAGACTCTTGAAGTGCTTCAAAATCAATTGCTCGAAGGCTTAACACAACCACAACGCCAAGCTGTTTTGCATACCGATGGGCCGTTGCTTGTGTTGGCTGGACCGGGCTCTGGAAAAACTCGAGTCATCGTGCACCGCATCGCGCATTTGGTGTCGCAAGGGATTCCGCCGTGGAGCATTTTGTCTTTGACATTCACCAACAAGGCGGCGGGTGAAATGCGCAGACGCGTTGAGTTGTTGCTGCCGCAAGATCTTCCAGATCGTGGACGAGTTTTCGCGGGAACATTCCACTCCTTTGGCGTGCGCGTGTTGCGTCGCTTCGCGATGGAGGCAAATCTAGATCCAAATTTCAATGTGCTTGATGTGGATGATCAACGCGCCGCGTGCAAAGCCGCCATCAAACATGCCGGCGAAAGTGATAGTCGCTTCACGCCCGCGAGCGTGCTGAGTGAAATTTCAAATTTAAAAAATAAATTGATCACTCCAAGTCAGGCCATTTCATCCGCGACCGATTGGCGCAGCAAAGTTGTGGCGCGAATTTTTGACGCGTATCAAAAAGTGATGGCGCGCAACGCCAGTCTTGATTTTGATGATTTACTGGGCAAATTGGCGGTTTTATTGCAGAGCAATCAATCCGTTCGCGAGACGCTTCAGCGCCGCTTTCAATATGTGTCGGTGGATGAATATCAAGATACCAACTTCGCGCAATTTTCAATCGTGTTAGAGATTGCAAAATCGCATCGCAATTTGTGCGTGGTGGGCGATCCCGATCAAAGCATCTACGGTTGGCGTGGCGCCGACATTGGAAATATTCTCAACTTCGAGGAGCATTTTCCTGGCGCCAAAGTGATTCCGCTTGGTGAAAATTTTCGCTCCACCAAACCCATCGTCGACGCGGCCGCCAGTTTGATTTCCAGAAATCGCCAGCGCCGGCACAAAGAATTGAAGTCCATGAAGGGCGATGGCGAGGCGCCAAAATATGTGCGCTGCGCTGATGAACATGCGGAGGCCGCGTTGGTCGCTGACCGCATCGCGCAGGCCACTGATCAAGGAATCACTTGGCGCGGCATGGCGGTTTTGTATCGTATGAATTCGCTGAGTCGGGTGATGGAGGAGGCACTGCGGCGGCGTTCGATTCCGTATCAAGTGGTGCGGGGAACCGCGTTCTATGACCGTCGGGAAGTGAAGGATTTACTGGCATATTTGCGCCTTGCGGCCAATCCCAGCGATGACTTGGCGCTGGGGCGAATTGCCAACACACCCACGCGCGGCTTGGGCTCAACCAGTTTCGACAAGATTGAATTGTGGGCCGCCAAAAATGGCGTGACTCTGCTTGAGGGTTTGCGCCACGCGGAAAGTTCAGGCGCCACCAAGCGCGCCGCGGGCAGCGCGATGGAGTTGGCCACGCGCATCGCGTCGTGGCGGCACGCGGCTGAAAATGGATTGCCAGACGAGTTGGGAGATTTCACCGCGCGCATTCTCAAGGAGAGCGGATTGGAGTCCTACTACTTGTTGGCCGATCGAACCGACACGGAGGCTGATGAATCACGCACCGAAAATCTGGCGCAGGTTGTCAGTGCGTCCGCTGATTTTGTTGTGGACAGGCTCAAGCGCGAAAGCGGCGGCGACATGGATGAAGCCGTGTCTCCCATGAACACATTGCTTGACGCGTTGCGCGCGTACCTTGAGCAAGTGTCGTTGGTGGCGGACTCAGACGCGTTTGATCCAGAGCTTGGCGCCGTGACGCTGATGACGCTGCATGCGTCAAAAGGGCTTGAATTTCCCTTTGTTTGCATCATTGGTGTGGAGCAGGGAAGTTTGCCACATGTGCGCAGTTTTGAAAGCGTTGAGCAAATGGAGGAGGAGCGCCGCCTGTTGTTTGTGGGCATGACGCGCGCGGAGAAAAAATTATTGATCACCGCGGCGGCGGTTCGCACACAACGCGGCACGCCCATGTCAAGTATTGAAAGTTGTTTCATTCGCGAGTTGCCAGACGGCGTGGAGCGCGATGACCGCACGCGCGGTCCGCGCTGGGATGAAAATGAAATGGACGCCGATCAAGGTGAATCCACCGATGATGGCGTTGATGTGCCGCCTGGTGGAAGCGGCATGAAGGCCGGTATGCGCGTGCAACATCCGTTGTTTGGTTTGGGCGTGATCGAAACATTGTCGCCGCGTGGCAGCAGCACCATGGTGCGCGTGAAGTTTCAAAAAGTGGGCGTGAAATCCCTGGTGCTTGAATTTGCGCGGCTACAAGTTGTTGGCTAACTCCGTTGCCCGCAA